>JAPLCS010000249.1 GCA_026392145.1 Fimbriimonadales bacterium
CACGGGTCACTATCCTCAAAGAATGAGTTGGCTAAATGACTTTGATTGGGAAGTCACACCGACCTTTCCCGGATTAACCCCCGATGGAGTCGAAAAAAACCTTCCTGCAAACCTGTATCGTGGTCCTTACATATCAGACGACTCAGGAAACAGACTCTTTACTTCTCAACCGAATCCCAAAGGCGGCACCTTCACGCACATTGCAATCAAGATCATTTTTGACCCTGTTTCAGGGAGGCCATTCAACTGCATCTTACGTAGCAGAATTTTTACCGCTAACAGTAGTGCGACCGGAAATGACTCTAACGGAGTCCCCTATACATCCTACTGAAATCTGCGATGTGCTCACTTAATCCATAGGTGTCTGGAATCCGGCCGCACGTTCTAAATTTCTGTATCGTGCGAATGCCGGCTGGAACCCAAGCATCACTTTGCCTACGGGTCCGTTTCGATGTTTTGCGATAATCACCTCTGCCTCTTGCACATCGTCATAGTTAGTAATCTCAGGCTTGTGCTCTTCCTTAGATTTGTAGTAGCTGTCCCTGTAGAGTAGCATCACCATATCAGCTTCGGCTTCAATTGAGCCAGATTCACGGATATCAGAGAGTTGCGGCCTCTTATCTTCTCGACTCTCTACCGCACGAGACAACTGGCTTAGGGCAATGACTGGGATTCCAAGTTCCTTTGCCATTGACTTACATTGACGGGCGATTTCTGAAATCTCTTGCACACGATTCTCCGTTCGCTTAGAGCCCCTCATCAGCTGAAGATAGTCGATAATCACCAAATCTAGACCATGCTCTGCCTTCAACCTTCGACACTTCCCTCTCATTTCCATGGGCGAAATGTCACTGCCATCATCAATAAAAATGGGAAGTGAATATAATTTTTCGCACGCATCAGCAAGGGACATATACTGCTTCTCGCTTAACCCTTTATCAGATTTAAGAACCTGCATCGAGGTGCCAGAAACCATTGAAACCATCCGTCTTGTCAACTGAATAGAACTCATTTCCAAGGAAAAAATTGCAACAGATCCCTTGGAACCATCCCTCCCTCGACCCATAGCCACGTTGAGAGCGAAATCAAGTACCAGAGAGGTCTTACCCATCGCTGGCCGGGCTCCAATAATAACAAAATCACCCGGATAGAATCCCGTGGTGATTTTGTCTAAGTCTGTAAACCCTGTTGGGAGTCCGAACATTGGCTGACCCGTCTCTATAATCCGGTCAACATCGACAAAAAATTCCTTGGCAAGTTGATCAACTCGCTGGAAGTACTTTCCAAGCTGCTTTCGACCGACTTCAAAAACTTCACGTTCTGCAAAATCAATCCTCTCATCTGCACCTTCCAGTTCTGGATCATGAACGATGTCAATGATGTTCCGACCGGCTAATTCCAGCCGACGCATAGTCGCTTTGTCCAAGACAATCTGAGCGTAATATTTTGCATTCGCGGCACTCGGAACGTACTCTGCCACCTGCATCAAATAATCCGTTCCGCCTACTTCTGTAAGTACCGCGCGCTCAGAAAGCTCAGTTCTCAAAGTGACTAAGTCCACCTCTTTGTGATGGCTCACCAACTAACGAATGCTACGAAATATGATTTGATGAGCGGGCCGAAAAAAGTCATCCTCATTGAGTATCGTAACAATCTCTTCAGCAGCACGCTGAGAGAGAATCATCGAACCGAGCACACTCATCTCAGCTTCAATGCTATGGAGTGGTAATCGCGGTTCGGTGCTCATCGGAGCACTAATTATACGCCTTTTAGCACTTGTACAAAGACTTACGCGGTGGTGTCAATCGGTCGATATCCACGTATCCGAAGCATCATCAGTTTAAGTCGATCACGCACAGGTAATGGCCTTGGCTCGGTCACATCACCGAAGCTAGGACATCTTAAAATGAGTTCGTCAAGTGCTTCATTCACTCGGGATTCATCATGGTCAAATGCATTGTGCCAAGAGCAAATAAAACACTCTTCCTGATCCGCAGAATTGAGAGCATCGCACACTGGACAAACTTTCAACATTTTTCCCACACCGAGTTTCAAGTGAGTTTCGCTAGCTTGTTTGTTGAATTCGGCGTGTTCCATCTCTTCAAATAGTTGGCAAATGAACGCCAACTTCTCCAGAACTTTCGGATAAATAGGCAAAAAATCAGGCAATTCATCCATAATAAAAGTTAGCCAATGCTAAATTTCCAAAGAAAGCATGAGAAAAGCTTGCCAGATGTTAACAAATCGGTTCAGGCTTTATCATTTTGGAAATTCTTAGGACCTGGATTTTTAGTAAGCGTTGGCTATATGGACCCAGGAAACTGGGCAACAGATTTAGCGGGTGGCTCCAAACTTGGCTACCAACTTCTGTGGGTAATTCTCGCCTCAAACCTCATCGCCATATTTCTTCAAACTCTTTGCGCTCGCCTTGGCGTAGCAGGACAAATTGATTTAGCTCAAGCAAGCCGAGCACAGTTCACAAAGCCCGTTGCAAGCCTCCTGTGGATTCTCGCAGAAGTTGCAATCATTGCTACTGATGTCGCCGAGGTCATAGGCAGCGCCGTTGCGCTCCACCTGCTGTTCGGAATTCCAAAGGTTGCAGGAGTGCTTATCACTGGTTTAGATGTCCTGGCAATCCTTGCGCTCATGAAATTTGGCTTTCGCAAACTTGAAGCCATTATAGTCACCCTGGTAGCTACCATTGCCATTTGCTTCATGATCAACATCATCTGGGCACAACCTGACTGGCAGGCGGTAGCAGGAGGACTCATTCCTAGATCCCAACCCAAAGGAGAGGCACTCGCTATCGCTGTTGGAATTCTTGGAGCGACCGTCATGCCGCACAATCTGTATCTCCACAGCGCAATTGTTCAGACTCGAAAATTTGAGGATACAAAACTAGCCGTAAGGAGTGCCACCATTGATTCTGCCATTGCCTTAGGTATGGCGTTCTTCGTCAATGCCTCTATCCTGGTCCTTGCCGCAGCAGTCTTTCATAAAAACAACATTCCAGTTGACACGCTCGAAAAAGCCCATGAACTACTGAAACCCATGTTAGGAGGAGCGGCAGCCACCCTTTTCGCCGTGGCTCTTCTGGCCTCGGGACAATCATCTACCATCACGGGAACCTTAGCTGGTCAAGTAGTAATGGAAGGATTTATGCAATGGAAAGTAACTCCATGGCTACGCAGAGCACTTACTAGAGGACTAGCACTCATTCCCGCTGTTATCTTGGTATCAGCTACAAGCGGACGAGACGTGGACGGACTTATCCTCTCTCAAATAGTTTTATCTTTACAACTCCCCTTCGCAGTGTTTCCGCTTGTACTTGTGACCGCAAACAAAGAAATCATGGGACCATTTACCTCTCCAAAATGGATTACTGTAATTGGTCTCGCGATTGGCACCGTAATATCTCTTCTCAATATCCAACTATTGGTTGAACAGTTGGGACTCCTTCCAGTGTCTTTCCTCGCCATTGGCATCATCACGTTTCTTTTCATTTTTCGCCATGATTCAGCAAACCGAGTGAATCATGACTGAGACACCAACCGAATTCACCTCCGAACGTAGGTAAAACGTAAGCATGTTGAATATGCGCAATTTATTGTGCCGTCGGTTCTTGGTAACCGGCATCTTTCTTGCAGTTGGGACATCCATTGCGTCCGCAAAGATCACCACCCCCAAACAGTTCTTTGGTTTTGATGTTTGCGATGACTATCAACTCGCAAACTATCAACAGCTAAGTGCTTACTGGCAAAAGTTAGCCTCTGAATCCAATCGAGTGAAGTTAGTGAGCATCGGCAAGACAGAAGAAGGTCGAGACCAATGGATGCTTCTCATCAGCGATCCAAACAACATCCGAAACGCCGAAAAAATAAGACAAACTGCCGAACGAATTTCAAAAGCCAAGGATTTCAAAGACTTCAATGAGTTTCAGTCAGTAGCTAAATCCGCAAAATCAGTGGTTTGGATTGACGGTGGACTTCACGCCAACGAGACTTTAGGAGCTCAGCAACTTATCGAAACCGCCTACCAACTTGTTTCAAGAAACGACGAAGAAAACAAGCGGATTCTGAAAGACACCATGATACTTCTTGTCCACGCCAATCCAGATGGAATGGATTTGGTTTCAAATTGGTACATGCGCAAGAAAACTCCCTCAGAGCGTAGTCTTGCAAACATTCCTGAACTGTACGAGAAATACGCTGGGCACGATAATAACCGAGACTTTTTCCAAATGAATCTGGCAGAGACCAGAAACATGAATAAGATTCTCTACCGAACATGGTTCCCACAAATCATGTACAACCATCACCAAAGCGCACCTTCGGGAACAATAATGTTCTGTCCGCCCTTCCGGAACCCATTCAACTATCACGTAGATCCGCTGGTAAACAATGCAACAGACCTGGTAGGAACTCACATCATTCATCGCCTAACAGGGCAAAACCTTGGAGGTGTAGTGAGCCGAGACGCTGCGAGTTTCAATGCTTGGTGGAATGGTGGTTTAAGAACCACAACGTATTTCCACAATATGGTGGGAATCCTCACTGAAACATGGGGAAGCCCAAATCCCACGATGGTTCCATTCGTTCCAGAACGTCAAATTCCGAGCACGGATCTTCCCAAACCTGTTGATGTGAGACTTTGGCACCTCAAAGATAGTCTCAGATACGAAGTAGAGGCAAACTACGCCATCCTAGACTACGCTTCCCGATACAGAGAGCGCGTTCTTCTTTCGGTGTACCAAGCAGCTACAAACTCAATTGAAAGGGGGTCTAAAGATAACTGGACGCGCTACCCTTCAAGAATCAAGGAACTGGGTGAAGCAAGCTTAAAGAATGACTCGCTGAAAGATGCGAGATACTACAGAGTTGATCTCAGTGCAAACACGGATCAACACTCCGCACGAACCTTCTTAAACCTGCTCATTAATAGTGGAATTGACGTCTACAATTCGGGATCAAAATACATCATCCCATGCAATCAGGCATATCGCCCTCACATTCTTGATATGTTTGAGGCTCAAGATTATCCGAACGACTTTCAGTACCCAGGAGGACCTCCGAAGCCACCCTATGACAGTGCCGGTTACACACCCGCTTACACCATGGGCGTGAAGTTTGAGCGTCATTTTGATACTGCAAATCTGTCAGGTGCAAATGGCCCGATTGCACCCATTCAGCAACCGATTGCAGAGTTAAAAGCTCGAACTAAACTGTTCTGGAAAGATAATGAAACCTATAAGCAGTTGAACCTCGCCATAAAAAACGGCATGAAAGCTCAACTCGTAAGAGACGGAGTCGTTATATATCCTGCAAGTCAAACTCCATCCGAAGCAACTCAATGGTATAGCCCCAAGAGAGTCGCTCTGTTAGATAGATTCGGAGGCAACATGCCCTCTGGATGGATGCGGTGGCTCTTCGACAACTGGAACTTTGATTACACGGTAATTTTCCCGCCTCAGATTGATAAAGGAAGCTTAAAAGCAAATTTTGATGTCATTGTCATCCCAGACTCCCTAGTCTCTCGAACACTAGGAAGACAAGGGCGCGGAGGTGCAAATAGCGGGTCTTCAAATGAAAACCCAATTGATACTGATCCTACTGTCCCAGAAAAATACAAAGGGCGCTTCGGTGCAGTCAATGAACAGACCATATCATCACTTCGAAAATTTGTCGAGGAAGGCGGACGGATTGTTGCTATCGGAAGCTCCTCATGGGGGATTGCCGGACAATTCAAACTTCCTATTTCGAACTACATGATTGACCCATCGACTCAAAAAGCGTATTCAAATACGCAATTCTATGTTCCCGCTTCTGTGTTAAGAGTTAAGATTGAGTCAGATCCTATGACATTAGGAGTTTCCGAATATCTGGATACCATTTTCGATGACTCTCCCGTATTCTCCATTAATCAAACTGACGCAGAAAAGATAAAGGTTCTAGCGCGATTTGATAGTGACAAGCCACTTAAATCAGGCTGGGCATGGGGTCAAGAAAAGCTTAAAGGTGGTGTCGCAATGGCATCAGTCAAGCTCGGAAAGGGAGATGTTGTACTGTATGGCCCCGAGGTCAATTTCAGAGGACAAAATCACGCCTCATTTAAGCTGATTTTCAACGCGATTATTCAAGACTGAGTTGAATGTGGTTTCCGCAACTCCTCCAGGATTTGGGGGAGTTTGTAGGTCAATTCGCTATTCGTAGCGAGGCGGTCAACCTCTAGGTCTTTGCCCAGATCAAGTAATTCTTTCTCCTTATGTCCAGCATGGGCAATCACAAAAACTCCAAGCTGTTTGAGATCTGGAACGAGTAACTGAGCTTTGGGGTCACCTAAGTTAATGATTGCTCCGTCTGCCAACTCATCTTCAGGAACTGAACTCTGGACACTTGCTTCGTGTCCTAAGCCTCTAAAAGATTGCAACAATCGTGATGACCACATTAGATTCGATTCAAATACCCAAAATTTCATACTCGTTCCCCAAGCTTTGACTCGACGCTCGTCAAGTCAAGTTCTGACTTGTCCTTCCATTCACCTTGAAAAATCACCGTTGCAATTCCACTCAGTGTAATTTCTCGGTTCCAAGCCTCAGCATGAACCCACACCGAACCGCCAGGATTCTTAACTTCAATTTTTCCACCAAATCCACGGCGGCGCATCCAATCAACTGCCGCTGCAGAGGAACCTGTTCCACAACCAAGAGTCTCCCCGACTCCACGCTCCCAAATCCGAATCCGCAAAGCCTCGTCCTCTCTAACCGACCAAATAACACTGGTACGTTCTGGAAACCTAGAATCTAGTTCCAATTGCTCAGAAATTTTTCGAAATCCTGCATCATCGGGCAGTGAGCCCGTTGGGAGAATCAAGTGAGTGGAACCAGTTGAAAGGGCACTTCCATTGAGAACTACCGAAACATCATCAATTCTTCCAGCAAAAACTATTTCGTCAAAAATCTCACCCTGTATATTCGTCGGAACATCTTTTGGATCATAAGAAGCAGTTCCTAAAACTGTTGAAATATCCCCATCAACTTCTTTACATGCAATCGCTTTTCCACCGTGAATGAGCGTAAATTCACCAGAAACCCAACCCTGTTGAATTGCCCATTCAGCGGCACATCGAATACCGTTGCCACAAAAATCCTCAGTGCCATCTGGATTGAACATCCTTAAAACAACACCGTCGGAATTGCGTTCCATGGTCAGTAAGCCATCGCCACCCACTCCGAAGTGATGCTTGCACATCTTGATGGCTAACTCTGAAAGGTTAACGTCCGGGCAATCAACTGTCTGAATGAGAGGAAAATGGTTCCCAATTGACTGAACCTTCCAAAACTTTAGTGGAGCAATCAAGCCATCGGCTCCCAGTAACACTCAGCTGTACGCGAAATTTCTCGGAACCAACTACCATCCGGACTAACCATTGGAATCCACCACGCACTTGGGCGACGATCAGCATTCTTCAAACCCTTTGCCGCAACCAATGCCTCTCGAATCATTTTCAATCGTTTGAGTTCCGCTTCTAGTTCTATCTCAGCCCTTCGTTCTTGAAGCCTTACCAAACCGTCTTGCTTCACAATTGCCTGCATCTTGGTTCCTAATTCTGACCTGAGGATTCGTTCAGCCTTTTTCTGAGTCTCAAGGTTTTCCAACTGGCGATCAAACATCGCCCGCTCTTCAACTTTGTCAGTTCCCGCCTCTTGCTCAAAAACAAACGCTCTGAAATGCTCGCCCTTCGCAGATTGAACCTTTTGGAGTTCAGCTTTTATCACTCTTTCTGCCTGGTATGACTCCTTTCGGCGAGCATTCAGTTCTTGGTAAGAACTGGCATACTTGCCCACTTCAGCTTGAATAGCTTCATATTCCTCTCGTTGCTTTGACCAGCCACCACCAACCGTATCCGACAAGAAGGTGAGCAATTGATAAGGCTTTCTTAACGACGTAAACTTCTCAAGTAATGCCCTCTGCTCATTCCCTACCGTTTCCCACCGAGAAGCAAAAGTTGGAGCACACACTTCCTCAACTCCAAAAGGATGCTGAAGGACCGATGGCAGTTTGAACCAGGCACACACTTTAGACAGTGAATCCCACGTGTGATATTTAATACGGAGTATCGGATGCGGACGGAAATCCAAAGCACGATGAAGCTTTTTACTCACCGCAACGTAACTCGAAGCTCCTTCATGGAAGGCAAAGACAAATTCCTTCCCTAACAGCCCAATCAATGTGACTGCTTTACCGATTACTGAGCATTGGGGACCAAATTTCGCCTCAATCATGGCGGCAAACTCTTCTAAAGATTCGATGGGATGCTTAAAGCTCAAAAACAATGGAGTGGGCGTATTGATGACAATGCCCCTGTTCCCTATTCGAATGGTTCCCCTACCGACACCCGGAACTACCAAGTCAAATGGAATAGCACCCGTTCCAAACTTACTCAACTCATAGAGTCCTGGAAATCCTTTAATGGATTCGTCGTAAGCGTCACAAGCACGTTGCCTGCTCTTAGACTCCACAAAAAATCTTAAAAATTCGAAACGAGGCAGTCCCACAGTCTGCGAATTAAATCTCAACAATTCTGAAGTTTGCGTGGTCTCCAAATCCACCGACTCATGTGAAACAAGTTCATAAAGTGGCTTCAATAACGAGCGGTATACACTTGCCAAGTTTTGCCCAGGCAAGTCGGCTGACTCACAAAAAGTTGCATGAATCTTGTGGGCCATGATTCCAGACTCGCCGCCAATCATTTCAGCGGAGCTAGCGGTCGCCCAGTTAAGCGTTGAGCACAGTTCAGGCACCAACAAATCCATTTTGGTTTCGTTGGTTATTGGCGGACTATCGCTCAGCGAGACAATGCCCCTCCATCCCCATGCTTCCGTAGCCTGCTCTAAAAATCCACTCCGTCGTTGACTCAAACGGTCAAACTTCAACCCTGCATGCACCAAATCGTCTTTGGTAATAACCGTCTCAGAGCCAAACAGAACTGAAAATTCAGCTGCCGCACTCCACAAGCCCTTGGTGGATCCATCATTGTGTGGGAGCGTCTTGAATCCTTGTTGCCCCTTGTTACCCGCCCCGGGCATCTTTGCAAAATAATCGGTGTCATGAACACCAGCTACAAATCGGACTTTGTTCTGCTGAGCCGCAAGTGCCAAACTAGCCTTCATCGGCTCGTCCCAAAAAATAGTTTGTCCTAATGCGAGAAAGGAGGTACCACACTGAGATGATTGATTAAATTGGGCAAGCTGAGAGGAAGCCTCCTCGAGACTAAAAGTTCCGTCCTTAAAACAATCTGGCTCCGAACCGTTCATTTCAGTAAATCCTAATAACCAATTCTAATGATTACGCCACAAACAAAAAACAAATTACTCAAACGACAACGGCAAGTAATTCACTCATTCTACGGAATCATAGTCGGAAGGATTTCTACCAAGCAACAGCTTCATTGACTCTGGGATGGAAATTGCTTTTCGCTCGGAACCCATCACCACATGCCAGGTGTACCCTTCAGTTGTAACCTTCCCAGTCTCCTCATTGAGAATTCGGTAATCAAATCTAATCGCTGCCCGCCGAAGTTCGGATACCCAGACCTCAACGGTAATCCATTCATCATATTTGATTTCGCCGCGATAGTTAACATGAACCTCAACAACGGGCAAAAAAATCCCTTCTGCCTCCAGAGATTTATAGGTAAATCCACGGTCCCTGCACCATGCCCCACGAGCTTGTTCAAACCAGAACAAATAGTTGGCGTAATACGCATGCCCCATTTGATCGGTTTCGCCGTAGCGAACCCTAATCCGCTCAAGAGTTTTAACGTCAAGCATTCTTGTGTCTAATCACCTAAGAACTAGGCTTTCTGTTGTCTGGCAACGACTACAAAATCGCCCGCGAGAGCATCAGACTTGCTTACGTGAAAAATGGGTTCATAGCCTGCAGAACGAGACTCTTGGATATAACGCAAATCAGCCTGGTCGATAAGTACCTCTCCTAAACCTTCGACCAAAAAGTAGCCACGGTCTTGAGGGTCTCCTAATTCATCGACCGACACCATATAAATGTTCTCCCGAATTTGCGTCATCTTCATAAGTTTGGCTTATTTCATTCTCCCTACGCTCTCTTTTTCTGATAACCTTTCTTGCAATGCTTGAATCCGCTTCGAATGTCAACCCGTCACAAACAGTTGAAATTCAGTTCGGCCCATTTATGGTGGAAATTGAAAAGGATTCGGGACAACTAAGGTACTTACGTGCTGGCACGACTGAACTCTTGAGAGGAATCTACGGAAGCGTGAGACGCTCAGATTGGGGAACAGTGCTACCTGCAATTTCCGATTTCCAACTCAAAAGAACCGCAAGTTCATTCACTTGCACGTTTACTGCTCTCCACGAAGATGGTGACGTTGGTTTCGAGTGGAACGGAACCATTGAAGCAACACTTACTGATGCAACCTCTGCAACCTCTGCAACCTTACTTTTTCAGATGAACGGGAGAGGTCTTCGAGAATTCAAAACTAATCGCACCGGACTTTGCGTACTTCAGCCCAGGAGCCTTCAAGGGCAAAGGGTAGAAGTGGAGCATCCCGATAGAGAATGTGAAATTGGACAATTTCCTGCGAATGTAAATCCTAACAACCCGTATACCGACATCAAATCACTCATGTACGAAGCACCAGATGGTTCCTCACTCCGTACCGAATTCATTGGTGAAGAGTTCGAGATGGAGGACCAACGGAATTGGAGCGACCCATCATTCAAAACATACTGCCGACCACAACAACGAGGAACTCCATATACAGTTCAAAAAGAAGTTCCGATTCGACAAACCGTCAAATTAACCATCCATTGCACTTCAAAATCCATAAAATCCGGCATTTTTGATCCAAATTTGGTGGAAGCCAATGCCGTAGTGCCACAACTGGGAACTCTGATCTCTTATCCCCTTACTTCTGAGACCATCGGAACACTCAAAAAGTTAGAATTGCGTCATGTTCAGGCTACTTCAGATGGATTAGATTCGGCGCAGCAACTGCACATTCCCGTAATGCTCCAATCCAAAGTTGCCAACGTTCCCATTTCCCTTTCTCCTAGCGACTCGATTCTTCTGAGCCCACCACAGGACTTTGAAAAGCTGAATCAAATTCGAGGCGCTAAACGGTTCGTGTTTTCCCCCGGAGACTTTGGTGATCTAAACAGAAACAGACCTAACCCTCAATATCTTAGTGGAGATATCCAGGGTGTTTTTTTTGGGATGAATCCCCAGGCTCATGCGTTTGACACCAAGACAATCCTCGAATCAACTTGGACCCTTTATGACCTCGTGACTTCAGCCAAGGCTTTGGGCGCCAAAGAAGTTGGTGTCGGCCCAATTCAGCTTCGGGGTTGGGGAACAGACCCAAGAATGAAAGGCATTGAATCAGCCTTATTTACATTCGCGGCACTCTGCCATTTATCCATTGCAAACGCAGACTATGCCACATTTTTTGAAGCAAACCAACTAATAGCAAGTCCTGCACATCTTATCTTTTCCTTACTCTCCCCCGAACAGGGAACCAAAGTCAAAATTTTTCACCATGAACCAACCTTTGTGGCGTGGCTAGGTGCAAAAACAGTCATCGCTAATCTGAGCTGGCAACCCTCCGAAACCTTCAAACTCCTCCCGATTGACTCACCAGAAAACTTGGCGGTTGGAATCAAAGGTTCGCATCGAGTATTCACTTCCGAAAATATCCAAAATTGGCAATCAATAGCCGCTTCTCACAATCCTCTGACGATGATGCCACCTTACAGTCTCGTAGTAGTCGATTGAGTCGTTGATTTTTCCAATGACAGGTCTGAAGTTGATATGAAAAAGGTCTTGATTGTAGGTGGTGGGCTATCAGGAATTGGCGCAGCCATAGCTCTCTCAAAATCAGGACTCGACTTCGAACTCCATGAGAAGGCAAACCAAGTGGGTGGAAAAGTTGCGAGCGAATATGTAGAGGGCTTTACGCTTGACCGTGGATTTCAGGTGTATTTCAGTTCCTACACCTATGAGTTCCCTTCCGGACTCGGTCTAGAGAAACTCAATTGGGGCTCTTTCAAGAACGGTGCCATGCTCTGCTACGATGGATCGTGCGAGCCAATTGACAAATCCATGCCACTCGTATCAGCCCTTTCACCCGCGTTTGGCATCAAAGATAAACTACTTGTCCTCAAACTTACACTTCAGATAAAGTCACTGCTTGCTAAAAACTTGAAAAGCAAATCACCACTCTCTATGAGAGAGTTCCTCCAAACCTACGGATTTTCGGACCTCTTTATTACAAGATTCGCAGAGCCATTTTGGGGAGGAATTACACTGGATAGAGACCTGAAAGAATCTTCTAATAAACTCCTCAGAGCATGGAGTTATCTTTCAAGTGGCAAGGCAGTCATTCCCGCAGGTGGCATGGGAGTGATTCCGGCGACCCTTTCAAAAGTAATTCCTCCCGATCGAATCCACCTCAACTCGCAAGTAGTCGCAATCAAAACAACAGGAAACGGTTTCGAAGCAACTTTTACTGATGAGAAAACCAACCTTTATTCGCATGTACTTGCACCAACGAACTGGAGCTATTCGAACTCCGAACAATCTGAAACAGATCAGGATGTGAACTACAAGTCAAGCACTGCGGTGTGGTTTGCGGCGGATCAACTTCCTATAAAGGAGCCATATTTAATCCTCAACTCCAACCCAAATCCTGTGGTCAACACATTGGCTCCCATGTCTCTGGCTCAGCCTTCTTACTCACCAAAAGGTCAGCATCTCGCCTGTGCTTCCCTGCTGGGACTCAATGAGATTCCATACTCAGATATAGAGTCGCTAGCATTAGCCGACCTTCAAACTATGTACCCAACTTTCGACTTTTCCAACTGGCGAGTACTCAGAATCGACCGAATCAAGTACGCTCAAGTCGAAGAAACAGGTTTATCGACTGCAGACACTCACAACCCTAACGGATACATCAGGATTGGCGAACAGGTATCTGGCTCTGGAATAAATCATGCGTTTCTGAATGGATATCAGGCAGGAAGTCAATTATGAAAGTTGCCATTATCGGAGCAGGGATTGCAGGACTAGCGACAGCTAGAACCTTAAAAACAGCAGGAATTGAATCTGTTGTGTTCGAAAAGAGTCGAGGTCTGGGAGGTCGTGTGAATACCCGGACAACACAGGGCTACATTTTCGATACCGGAGCCACAAGTGTTGCTCCCCGTGGCAAAGCCATTGAAAAAGTGCTCCTTCAAGAACTTCCCCAAGAAGGGCTCATCAAAGTAGAGAAGCCCATTTTTGTTCATACGGGCTTGCGAGTAAGTCGTGGAGATCAATCTCGTGCCACCGACCGATACGTGTACCAATCAGGACTCCAACAACTCGCAACGAATCTTGCTCACGACTTAAAAGTACTCTTCAATACAGAAATTGAAGAAGTTATCCGAAACGGAAACAAATACATCGTACAAGAAGAGATCTTCGATGCATTGGTCCTAACCGCCCCAATTCCACAGACCTCCCAACTTTTATGGTCGATGAGTGAAAATCGTCCGCTCGCAAATGCTGCTTACCGTTCATGCCTCAGCGTCATGCTCGGATTTTCTCAACCAAACCCAGATATTCACTATCACGCCATCCTTGAACCCGAGCAGGTGCACCCTATGACATGGCTGAGTATCGAGTCAGTAAAGAGCCCAGGACGAGCAGATGCTGACAAGTGTGCAATGGTGATGCAAATGAGCGCAAGATTCTCGCAAGAGAATTACCAAAAATCCGACGCATGGATCATAGATACCGCTCTTCAATTCACGCGTTCTTTGTATGGTGAATCGTTCCATCAAGCCGAAGTTGCCATGGTTAAAAAATGGAAATACTCACAGCCAACTGGGCTCGGTAAATTCGAAGCGGTCAATACTCCAGGCTCTACCCTCCTCATAGCGAGCGATGGAATAACGGGTGGCCGCATCGAAGAAGCTTACGAGTGCGGAGTCAAAGTCGCAAATCTGCTGATAGACATTCAATAAATCACTTTTTTACAAAGTACACATCACTGCACTTCATACACATTGGAGTTAAAATGTGGAAATGATTCTGTCCCTTACCAAGGCATTAATGGCGTGGATCTTTCTATCTCTTCCCATCTGTTCACTTTATGCTCAGAATCAAGTCGCAATCAATCCGAGCAAACACATCTGGGCGACAACTCCAGCAAAGCAATTTTATGAATCTTCTCCCCTGGGCAATGGTCGTCTCGGAGCCATGCTTTTTGGAGGCACAAAAACAGACCGCATTGTTCTCA
>JAPLCS010000230.1 GCA_026392145.1 Fimbriimonadales bacterium
CTCTATGTCGGTTCACCGTTTGTACATGTGGTTAACCATCTTCCCGAAACAAAACATGTAATCGGCACCAACCGATGTGACATTGCCTACGCAGTTGATAAGGAAACGAACTTTCTCATTGCTACAAGTGTCATTGACAATCTAGGCAAAGGCGCAGCAGGGCAGGCCGTCCAGAACATGAACATAATGTGTGGCTTCGATGAGACAACTGGTCTCCCACTTCATGGAGTTTGGCCATGAGGCTCCAAAGACCTTCAGGTGAGAAATAAAAATAATGATTCCAAAAGGATTTCAATTCTCAGGTGTTCGTTGCGGGCTCAAGAATCGCAAGAATGATATCGGGATTATTGTCTGCGATGAAATCTATCCAGCAGCTGGAGTATTCACCACCAACCAATTCCGAGCAAGTTGTGTGGATTATTCGAGGCAATCTCTATCACTTGGCACTCTCAAATCAGTACTCGTGAATAGCGGAAATGCCAACTGTGCAACTGGCTCTCAAGGTGAGCGGAACACTGTGCGTATGGCGGAACTTGCTGCCGAAGCCTTTAGTATCGAAGGACCAATCGCGGTAGCTTCGACTGGGATTATTGGCCAACAGCTGGACATGACCAAAGTTGAGAAAGGTATTCACATGGCTACTAAACATCTCAGCCTTGATCCGAAGCCTTTCATGGAAGCAATCCTCACTACAGATCTGGTTGAGAAATGGTCAGCTGTATCTAACATAAACCCAACGAGTGTCACCAATCCCAAAAATCCAAATGGCTTCACTGCCGGTGAAGCAAGTGTCTATGGAGTTTGCAAAGGAAGTGGCATGATCGCACCAAATATGGCGACCATGCTTGGATTCATTGTAACAGACCTTGACCTTTCTCACCTTGATACAGATTCACTGCTCAAATCTTGCTGCGACCAAAGTTTTAATTCCTTGACAGTTGATGGAGACACTTCTACCAATGACATGGTCATTCTTATTGCAAGCGGAAAAAGTGGTGTCAAACCTGATCTTTCCCTCGCTGCAACCATGATTCAAGCGGTCTGTGTTGACTTAGCTAAACAAGTCGCCCGAGATGGTGAGGGCGCGACTAAGCTAATTGAAGTTCGAGTCAAACATGCCACCGATTCAAAGAAAATTGCGCGAACAATCGCCGATTCACCCCTGGTTAAAACCGCGATGTTCGGATGCGACCCAAATTGGGGAAGAATTATTGCAGCTGCGGGACGATCTGGTGTGCCGTTTGACGTCAACTGCGTTCGACTTGAACTTGAAATGAATGGCGATACGTATCTTCTGTTTGAAAAAGGTCAACCAGCTTCATTTGATCCAAGTAGGGTCTCCGCGGCTCTCAAAGCAGATGAAATCATTATTCACCTTGATTGTGGTGGTGCGTCCGAGTCAACCATTTATACTTGTGACTTTGGCTACGGGTACGTGCGCATAAATGCCGAATACCACACCTAACTAATCCCGTAAAAACGTAGGTAAAACGCATCTGTGAAAGTGTTTATATGTGCAGACATTGAGGGAATTACAGGCATTGTCTCTTGGTCACAATGCAGTCGTCCAGATGGTCAAAGTTACGACTACCCGTTTGCACGAAGAATGATGTCTCACGACGTAAATGCGGCTATACGAGGCGCACGTCGAGCTGGAGCAACCGAAATAGTCGTTAAAGACTCACATGGTAATTCAAAGAACCTACTTATTGAGGATTTAGAGCCAGGAGTACAACTCATTTCTGGTCATGGGTCAGGCCGTGACGGAATGATGGAGGGGATTGACAGCTCATTTGATGCTGCAATGCTAGTTGGATACCACGCAAAACAAGGCACTACCGAAGGCATTATGGAGCACACCTACACAGGGAGATACCACAGGCTATTTATCAACGGAGAAGAAGTTGGTGAAATGGCACTGTCAGGTGGCACTGCCGCTCGATACGGAGTACCGATGGTGTTCGCGTCTTCTGATGACAAAGGAGTTGCAGAAGC
>JAPLCS010000371.1 GCA_026392145.1 Fimbriimonadales bacterium
GTAAGCCATACCACCGCTCTGGCAATGAGCTCGTTCACTTCAAGAAGTTCAGCAGGCGTCATCGTGGTCATATCGTTCGTTTCTCGAAACGGCGCCACCATCAAATGCCCATTGGAATAGGGAAACGCATTCAAAATCACAAACGCCGTCTCACCTCGGTAAAGAATCCCGTTCTTCTCATCCTCATACTGAGCAGGAAGTTCAACAAAGATGTTGCCAACTCGTTGCTGGTCCCCAGTGCGGGTCACATAATTCATCCGCCATGGGGCCCACAGATTCTCGTTCATACCTACCACTCAGGTCAATTAAATCGACTTTGCAAGAATAATAGCGTCAGCAACCTCTTTCATCGTCTTTCGCAAATTCATCGATTGAATCTGAATCCGTCGGTACGCCTCGGCTTCATTCAGCTGATGACTATCCATCAAAATCCCCTTAGCCCGGTCTATCGACTTTCTTGCCTCGAGCCTCTCATTTAAGCTCGAAACTTCCTTACCTAGGATTACATTTTGCTCAAATCGAGCCCGCGCTACTTCAATCGTCGGCGCAAGATCACTTGGCTTGAACGGCTTCACCAAATACGCAAAAACCCCCGCCGCCTTCGCCCGATCAATCAACTCCTTATCAGAATAAGCCGTCAACAATATGGTGGGGGCGATGTTCTCATCGGTGATAATATCAACCGCCTCAATCCCATCCATGATTGGCATTTTGACGTCCAAAATACAAATATCAGGTTTCAGTTCGCGAGCAAGCTCAACCGCCTGTTTTCCATCCCCCGCTTCACCAATCACCTCGTAACCTAACGTTTCTAGAACTTGGCGCAAATCAAGCCGAATAATCGGTTCATCGTCAGCAATAAGAATTTTCACAGTAGACATGACTCTCGGAAGGCAGACAACAATGTCTCCGTTTGGATACCTTTAAGGTTACCACGGATAAGCGAATTCTCCAAACAATATCCGCCCGCTGCATTCAGTGTGTCCCCACATTGAAATCTCCCCAATAGATTCAATTCCAAAACTCCCAATTTTGACCATCCACCGTTTCAGCCGACGATGCCCTCCCCGGAAAGAGCTTAAACAGAAAGAGCTTTAACAGAAAGAGATAAGCCAGTAAGATACAATATGAGGAGTGGGTACCCGGCAAGCAGACTTTCTCTTTGAGCTCATCGACTACGCAGGGATTTTCCCCCCAGCAGCGCTTGAGTCCCTCGTCTCAGCTGAAAACTACAGCAATCTCCTAGACTCCGATAACCAATGGATTGTCGGCAATCTGGCGT
This sequence comes from Fimbriimonadales bacterium, assembly GCA_026392145.1. GTDB lineage: Bacteria > Armatimonadota > Fimbriimonadia > Fimbriimonadales > Fimbriimonadaceae > Fimbriimonas. The sequence continues at coordinate 1,283 of JAPLCS010000371.1, forward strand.
GGTCTGTAGAACGCCTCACCGACTTCCGCGACTTCGCACCAAAAGAACTCAGTTGGTCACTTGCTGCTATCGGTCGAAACTCAACTGATTGGGAATCCTGGAAGAACGCCAGAGCCCAAGACGGAAAAGAAATTGACGGCTTCCTCAGCCACTTTCCCGACGTTGACATCGCAAGCTACGAGTTCAAAGTTTCAGATTTAACCCACATTGAGCAAGCCATCAAGGCATGCAAACCTATGACCAGAACCATGGATGTTTTCTTTGAATTACCATGGGACCAAGACATCTCAGAATCACTTGCGTCTATTGCGAGTTCCGAAGCAATTCAGGTGAAATTCCGAACCGGGGGCATCAAGCCTGAAAACTATCCCACTTCACTCCAACTCGCTACCGTCATCAAGCACTGTACTGATCTTGAACTCCCCTTCAAACTTACTGCTGGACTACACGAACCAATCGCCCACGTGGACGATTCCAATGGCGCCAACGCCCACGGCTTCCTCAACGTGCTCTACGCAACTGCACTTGCCTACTTCGATGACGAAAGCATCGATACCATGGTAGAAGTGTTCAACTCCACCAGCGAATCTGATTGGGCTTACGGCGACTTAGGTCTCGCATGGAAAGGACAACTCATCGACACCGACTCACTTAACGAAGTACGAGCACTGTTTACATCACTCGGCTCGTGCTCAGTCACCGAACCTCTTCAGGGCCTCGCCCGACTCGCATCTATCTAAATTCCCCTATGTTTATTGCTCCGTCCTCAGCACGCTCTTGGGTTGAAGTTCGCCCAGAATCTCATTTCTCAATCCAAAATATCCCCTTCGGTCTCATGACCGTACCAGGCGGCAACGTCACCCTTGCGACCGCCATCGGTGACTTCGCTGTCAACCTCACCGTGCTTCGAGATTCTGGACTCCTGAGCGAAATCAAATACCCAGACCTTGACCACTTCGCAGACTTCACTCTCGAATCCCTGCAGGGACTTCGCTATGAGATCTTTGAGCTTCTCGAAGCTGGAAACGGCGCACTCAGAGACAATGATCTCCTCAGAAAGCTCGCCCTCGTACCTCTTGATGAAGCAAGCCTCCTCCTGCCCATCCGCCCCGGTGCATTCATTGACTTTTATTCGGGCATCCATCACGCCTCTAATGTGGGCAAAATGTTCCGTCCCGACATGGACGCACTCCTGTCCAACTACCGCCATGTGCCTGTCGGCTACAACGGTCGCGCCTCAAGCGTCGTCGTTAGTGGCACACCAATTCACAGACCCAAAGGTCAAACAAAAAGCCCTAACGACCCGACTCCTACATTTGGTCCCACCAAAGAGCTGGACTTCGAGCTAGAAATGGGCTTCTTTGTTTCAGAGCCAACTGGAATGGGCGAAAGCCTGCCAATCGACCAAGTCCCACACTCGATTCTTGGCTACGTGCTCGTCAACGACTGGTCCGCACGAGACGTTCAACGCTGGGAATACCAACCCCTTGGGCCATTCCTCGCCAAAAGCTTTGCAACTTCTATTTCACCCTGGATTGTGCTCCCAGATGCTCTCGAGCCATTCCGTCTCAATGCTCTCGAGCAAGATCCTCAACCGCTACCCTACTTGCAAACCAAACGACCGCTACGCTTTGACATCAAGCTAGAAGTGCAACTGAAAACAAGGGCAATGTCGAAGCACCAAACTATCTCGGTTTCAAATGCTAAATATCTCTATTGGAGCTTTGATCAACAACTTGCCCACCAATCTAGCAATGGAACTCCCCTCGGCTGGGGCGACTTGTACGCTAGTGGAACCATCAGCGGTCCAGTTGAAGGCTCTTTTGGCTCAATGCTTGAAATTACCTGGAAAGGTTCAAATCCCATTGAGTTAACAGAAACAAACGAGTCTCGCACCTTCTTACAGGAGGGAGACTCGTTAATGTTAACTGGATTCTGTCAAGGTGATGGCTACCGAGTTGGCTTTGGCTCAGTAGAAGGCACCGTGAACTAGCAACTAGCTAGAAAGTTCTTCGGCTTGACGCTGAAAAATTTGGTGAACGAATTCGGCAACTGACATTCGCTCCTCGTGGTTTTCTGGCACAAACCGCAACCCTGCGCCATAAAGCTCAGAGCCTTCAAGTTTGGTCGCATGCCGAATTTCTCCACGCAAGTCAAGAGTCGTCCCATCAACGCATCCAACATGAACCATACACTTGGTTCCCGAAATCAACTCTGACTTAGTTCGAATTTGCATTCCGCCCAAACCAATATCCGTAATAACGACATTAACCGTGTTTTTTTGACCATCCAGTTCCATCACCGCATAGTCAAGAAGTTCGTACCGAATATATCTTCGTTTATCAGAATTGTAAGCCAGGTTCATGTGTTATCTTCCCCTTCGGGACATCCAAAGAATTCCCAAACAGGGAATCTCAATGGAGTTATCGGGTTTTTTATTCCACATTTGCACCTTCAACTGATGCAAAAATTCACAGGCCCAAAAAGAAAAGTGGGTCGAGATTTCTCCCGACCCACTGAACACTTTCCATTAAAGGAAAAACAGGCTTACTTCTTTGAAATCAGGACGTGACCCGTAGAAGGATCAAACTGAATATCAACTCCAAGTGCATCCTTCATGAAGCTCAGAGGAACGATGGTTCGTCCGTGATCAATATAAGGAGCGAGTTCAAGGGCGAAAGATGAACCGTTAATCTTTGCGTTTGCATCTCCAACCTTCAACCAAATGGACTTACCATCAGCCGAAGCATCAACCACTTTGAGACCGTTGTTGAAACCAACCACGCCGCCTGCTTTTTCAATCAGATGTCGGAACGGGGTCATTGGTACCCCCTCATCTACTCGAGGAGCAACATCAAACTCAACATACTGACCATTCAAAAGAACCGAGAAAGTCTTCACGCCAGCAAGTCGTGTTCCCTTGCTAACTGAAATAACCTTTTTCGCAGCTTCCGCAGCAAAATTTGGTGCCTTAGAAAGAACACTTCCACCTGCAATTCTCAAACCAGTTGGGGTCATATCTTGGTTACCCATGCTGATTGTCTTGTTGGATGCTGGAACTCGAGTTTGTGCAACCGAAGTTTCCAAGCTAGAAGTTGGCGACTTCTTCACGAGATCAATGCTGACTGAAGTCTTCGAAGCAACTGAAGTCGTCGAATTAGAGGATTGAGAAGGAACCGTCTTTGTTGTAACAGCCTTGGTAGAAACTACATTAGTTTTAATTACAGGAACCGATGGAGTTGCAAGTCCGGTCACTTCGCTTGGAGCCTTCTGAGTTTTCGAACCAGCAGGACTCTTCAACTCACCACCAATTTCTTCGATGCCAGCCTTGGCGCCAACCTTAGTCACAACACCCTCACCAGATCCAAGACCGGTTCTTTCAGTGCGACCACCTGCGTTGTTCACAAAAACTCGCACAGGCTTAGTCTTGAAAGTGTTAGTTGACTCATCAACGACCCACGCTTCTACTGTGTGCCAGCCATTAGCTTCCTTTTGGGTATCCCAAACATATTCAAAAGGAGGGGTGTTAGTGAACGACTTATGATCTCCATCAATGAAGAAGGAAACAAAAGAATTCTTTAACTCTTGACCAAAGCCAAGTTTGATAGTTACTGGGCCATTAACAGTCGCACCCTGCTTTGGACCAGTGAGATACACAGGGCCCTTATTCGATTGGTCGGTCAACATCACCTGCTTTTGGCTGCTGATGACTTTCCCAGTCTTATCATAAAGTCGCACTTCAACTTCGTTCTCACCATCTTTCAAGTCAGTGATAGTGACAGTGAAGTTTGCTTCGCCCTTGCTATTAGCGGTGCTCGCAGGTCGAGTAGCAAAGCTTTCTCCGTTAATTCTCAGTTCGACAAGAGCAACGTTAGCTCCATCGTATTTAACGGTCATGGTAGGGCTGTTGATGGCTCGTTCAATCAGGATCTTAGCGTCGAATGCTGTGAAGGCGAAAGCTCCAGAAGCCAGGGTAGCGGCACCGGCAACCGCCAAAGTTCGTCGAAATGTTTTTAAGCTTTTCAGCATTACTGTCTCCAGTCGGCACAAACAACCTGCTTGTGCAACACGTCCCTCTATTCTCGCACCCCAAGACCAGAATGTCAATGATATTTTTGTTATCTTTTCGAAAGAGTTGCAATATCTTTCCACACCCTCTGCGACAATAGAACAAATGGTTTCGATTGCTCTAAGTTTGTTATGTCTAGGACAACCAGCGGACCTCCCGCTTATCAAGTTTTTAGCAGCCCCCCAACCCAGCTTTCCAGCCCCGAAAGTCACGAAAACCGGAGACACTTACGACATCGAATTCACAAGCCAAAAGTGGCAAAACACACTCTGGAATCACAGAATCCTATTTCGTGTACCCAAAGGTGCTGAAAAGTTCAAAACCGCGCTGCTCTACATCACAGGTGATGGTCCCAAAAACGGTGACTACCTCGACCTCAACTTGCTCTCCGCAGCGACGGGAATGCCCATCGCGATGCTCTTCAATATCCCCAATCAGCCCATCTGGGGAATGAAAGAAGACGACCTCATCGCCCACACCTTTAACAGGTATCTCGAAACGAAGGACGAAACATGGCCACTCTTATTCCCGATGACCAAATCGGCGGTCTCTTCACTTGACGTGGTTCAGTCCGTCGCCAAACAAAACGACTTTTACATCAAAAACTTTGTCGTGACGGGTGCTAGCAAACGAGGCTGGACAACATGGCTGACCGCGGCTTCACAAGACAAACGAATTATCGGAATTGCCCCCATGGTATTTGATAACCTGAAATTCAACGAGCAAATGAAAAAACAGCTTGCAGACTGGGGGAAGTACAGCGACCAAATCGAAGACTACACCCGAAGAGGGCTCCAGCAAAAACTCGAGACACCGAGTGGGAATGACTTGCTAGAAATGGTGGACCCCTATTCGTACAGAAAGCGAATCAACGTCCCAACCCTCATAGTAAACGGAGCCAACGATGCCTACTGGACCGTCGACGCTCATACACGATATTGGAACGATCTAAAACAACCAAAATGGATTCTAGAACTTCCCAATTCCGGGCATGGCCTCGAGGACCGATCACGAGTCGTGTCCACCGTAGGAGCATTCTGCCGGTCACTTTCAGGTCTCTTCAAGATGCCAACGCTCTCAACGAAGCGCAAATTCGACGGTCCCGAACCTAAACATGTCATATTTGAAGTCAAAACAACCGAGTCAGAGCCACTATCACTTGCTATTTGGAAAGCAGAATCAGACTCAAAGGACTTCAGAAGCTCCAAATGGAACGAACAACGATTTGAAAAAGGACCTGTCATTCAGCGCGACATTACTGAAGGCAAATTCAACGCAATGTTTGTCGAAGCAAGGTTTTCAATCGAGGGCAGGAGTTTCACCATCAGCTCGCCCGTAGAAGTGCTCTATGGGGGAAAACAAACCAAAGAAATTGAACGCAAGTAAAACTAATCGAGCGAAAACCAATCATACAGAGAACCCACCGTTCACATGAACATCCCATCAGGAAGTATGTGAACGGCTTCTGCTGTAGAGCAAAATTCCACGGTTGGCAATCAAGCTGCCAGTACCCGCCATCAAAAGTAACAAGAAAAACCTCAAAACAATACTCACCGCACTGTTGCCCGTTTGATCAACATCAATTGGCTTGCCAGGGGTAACTCCCAAGGCAACGCGAGGAGGCACCAAAAACATATCTTTCGCGAGAATGA
>JAPLCS010000070.1 GCA_026392145.1 Fimbriimonadales bacterium
GAGAAATGCGACTCAACGCCATCGTATTTCAAGTGCGCCCCTCAGCCGATGCGTTGTATAAATCAAAGCTTGAGCCATGGTCGGAGTACCTGACGGGTGCGCAAGGGAAAGCACCAAATCCTGAGTGGGACCCTCTACAGTTTGCCGTTGATGAAGCTCACAAAGCCGGGATGGAATTGCACTGTTGGTTCAATCCTTACCGAGCAAATCACCCCGCACAAAAAGGACCCCTGGCATCGAACCACATTGGCAAGACTAATCCTAAAGTAGTCAAAACCTACGGTAAGTACCTCTGGATGGATCCGGGCGAAAGAGAAGTTCAAAAACGTTCACTGGATGTCATGCTCGACGTTGTCAAAAGATACGACATCGACGGTGTTCACATAGACGACTACTTCTACCCGTACCCAATTTACGACGAGAACAAGAAAAAAATTGACTTTCCGGACGGTCCAAGTTGGGCGGCTTATCAAAAATCGGGAGGCAAGCTCAGCCGAGGCGACTGGCGACGTAAAAATGTAGACGACTTTATTGAAGATCTTTACACAGGCATCAAAAAAACGAAGAAGCACGTCAAATTCGGCATAAGCCCGTTTGGCATTTATCGTCCAGGCATTCCCGCCACCATCAAAGCAGGGGTTGACCAGTACGATGAACTCTACGCAGACGCTGAGCTATGGCTCAAGAAGGGCTGGTGCGACTACTACTCGCCTCAACTTTATTGGCCAATCGCTCAAACTCCACAATCCTATCCGGTGCTGCTTGACTACTGGCTAAAAGTGAACGACAAAAACCGTCACGTGTGGCCCGGTCTCTACACCAGCCGTACTAATCCAGCGGAAGGAAACTGGAAACCCGAAGAAGTGATAAACCAAGTCACACTGTCACGACAGAAGCAAGCATCCCCCGGCAACGTCCACTTCAGCTTCAAGAGTCTGCAACTTGACCACAACAAAATTGGTTCGTCTCTCAAATCAGGAATCTACAATCAAAGTGCTTTCGTTCCAGAGACTCCATGGCTAGGTGACAAAGCCCCATCCGCTCCAAGGATTGAGTTAGTATCTGCCAAAGGCTCTGACAATTTTGAATCTTTGAAATTGTCCAGTGATAAAGGGATTTTCTCGTATGCGGTGAGTTTTGGAAGCAAGCAGAATGGCAGGATTGAGTGGAGTCCTTACTCCCAGTATTCCGATGGCATGATGATTGACGTACGCAAAACATCTTATATTGCTGCAGTAGCAATCAGTCGAAACGGTATCGCAAGTGCAATTTCGACCATGGAGTGCAAATAACAACCGTTTCTTGATACTTGTCAGTGGTTCGAAAGAAGTTCGCGGGCGTTCGCTCTTGCCGACTCCGAAATCTGGTCACCAGCAAGCATTCGTGCAATTTCATCCACTCGCTCTTCGCCACTTAGCTTGACAACCTGAGTGGCGACCCGCCCGCCTTCTTCACTCTTTTCAATCCTGTACTGATGTGTCCCTTGGGCGGCAACCTGCGGCAAATGGCTTATAGAAATCACTTGATAGTGCTTTCCTAGCTCCCGAATCTTTCGCCCCACAGAAGTGGCAGCTTGTCCACCCAATCCAGTATCGACCTCATCAAAAATCAAAGTAGGCACTCCAGCCCGCCCCGCTAAAACGCTCTTGAGTGCTAGCATAACCCTCGAAATTTCACCTCCACTCGCGATCTTGGCGAGTGGCTTAGCAACCTCGCCGGCATTAGCAGAAAACAAGAATTCCAAGGTATCAGAACCCGTCGCCGTTGGTTCAACAGTCATCATTCTTGCTGACAATACCGCCCGATTCATGGAAAGATCCTTCAGGTGTTCTTGCACTTCTTTGGTAAACAGTTCTGACTTCTCATGCCTTAACTGAGACAATGTCTCACACAATTCAATCAGTCGACTATGTGCTTCGTTTACCTCGGCTTCAATCGTCTCTTGGCTAGCCTCAACATTTTCCAAATCCGACAGTTCTCGACTTGCTGAATCAAGGAAACTCAAAATCTCCTGTTCACTATCGCCGTACTTCCTCTTTAGTTTACGAAGTGCATCCAGTCTGTCATCCATGGTCTCAAGCAATTGCGGATCCATCTCCAAGGTATCCACATAATGGCTCAAAACATTTATTCCCTCATTCAAAGCAACTGACGCGGTTTCTAAATCTGAGGTGCTTAACGTCGCGTCGAATCGAGCAGCTTCTTCAACGGCTTGCAACCCTATTCCAAGTAGATCGCGGGCATTACTTTCGCCCTCGGAAAGTACATCCAACGCTTTGGCGACCGATTGACTTATCCGCTCCAAATTGCGCATTCGGCTCAGATTTGTAAGAAGTTCTTCTTCCTCCCCGACCACGGGAGCAAAGTTGGAAATCTCATCAACTTGGAACCGAAGCATGTCAATCTTTTGCTCCCGATTCCTTACATTTTTCTTAAGCGCGTCAGCTCGCCGCTTCAATTCCGTATACGTTTCAAAGTGAGCCGCTACCTTCAATTTGAGACTCACAACCTCTGATCCAATCCATAAGTCCAAAAACTCTATATGTGTCTCTGGGTCAAACAAAGATTGGTGCTGATGCTGACCGTGAAGATCTACTAACTGCTTTCCTAAAACTCGAAGCGTGGCAACGGGAATAGTCCTACCATTAACTTTCGCTTGACTCCTACCTTCTGCGTACACTTCTCGATGAATAATGAGTCGATTCTCTTCCAATTCAATAGACTCGGCGGAACACCACTCGCGAATAGCTGGCGAGTGACTTAAATCCGCCACGAGTTGGACCGATGCCTTGGCGGAGCCAGTTCGAACTAATTCGGTATCAGCACGTTCACCAAGAGCAAGTTCAAGCGCATCAATTAAAAGGGATTTACCTGCACCAGTCTCACCCGTCATGACCGAAAAACCACCCAAAAAATGAACCTCAACTTGCTTGATAATGGCGAGGTTCTCTACTCTTAGCTCAACAATCATTCTTCCACCGATTCAGTGCTCGAAAGTGTGGCAGTATGTGCCTTGCGACCGAATCTAGATTTCATCTGCTCCCACCACGCACTTACCTCTTCACCTTCATAGTAAGTCACGTACATTGAAATCATCAAGAACGCAAAAAGA
>JAPLCS010000029.1 GCA_026392145.1 Fimbriimonadales bacterium
AACTGCTGATTGTCCAAAACTCCCTTCTCCGAATCCCGATCGGGATACCCAAGCGAGATACGAGCAATAAACCGATCCAACTGGGCCTCAGGTAGAGGATAAGTACCAGTCATCTCCACCGAGTTCTGAGTCGCAATAACGAAAAAAGGACGACCCAACGAGCGAGTCAAACCATCAGTCGAAATCTGCCCCTCTTCCATCGCCTCTAACAGTGCAGATTGAGTCTTTGGAGTCGCTCGGTTAATTTCGTCCGCCAGCACTACATTTGAAAAAATCGGACCCGCTCGAAATTCAAACTCAGAATCCTTCTGATTAAAAATGGAGCTACCCGTGATATCACCCGGAAGCAAATCAGGTGTAAATTGAATCCGCTTAAAAACACCACCGATTGACTTAGCGAGCGCCTTCGCCAACGTAGTCTTTCCTACCCCCGGCACATCTTCAATCAACAAATGCCCTTCGCACAGAAGAGATATAACCGCCATCTCTACCGCCGCTCGTTTACCGACCACGACAGTCTCAACTTCCTGGACCAGACGGTTACTTAAATCGCGAATGTTTGCTTGGTTCATTCCTTCCTTGTCTACTGCAGCACCCACAGTTGTGTTCCCGAATTCTATCAAATCCTATGACAAAATGGGCACGAAATGTGGGTACAAATCGCAACAATCAGAAAAGAAGAAGACTTACCAGCGAGTTTCAACGGTATAAGTAACTTTCCTTACTTCTCCCGCCTTCAGCGACAAATCAAACTGCATCGTGTTCGCGTCCGCTTTAGTAAACACCGCCGACTTCTCAGAGACTTTCCAATCACCCCAATGTCGCTCAAGCAACACCACCGATTCCGCCACTTTCTTTCGGTTCCGAACTTCAATCTCAAAAGTCTCTCTAAACGATCGATCACTCAATCGCTTAAACTCACCCCGCTTCCGCCTCGCCCGAATATCGAACGATCGACCAACCGTCAACTTCAGCGTCTCATCTTGCGGCGTGTGATTGATTTGATCCTCACCAATAAACTGCACCGAACCAGATTCATCTCGCTGGTACAACCGAATCTTGCCCGCAGGCATCGGCTGACCGAGATTCGACTTCTTATCATTCACAAACCGAACTTTGACTTGAGGTGACAAATCACCAACCCCAACCTCACCCTCACTGGGGTAATAAGTGCCAAAACCGGTCATTGAATCAAAAATGATCTCCTTCGTTACTGGAACATCAAAGCCCTCAAGCAGACTTAACTGTTTAGCTTCCTTGTCGCGCACCGTCGCTGGACGTTCTAGCGTGTAAAGGTGATACTCAAAAAGGCTCTCCTCTTTCATTTCGTTTTTGGCCCTTCGAGCACCGCCATCCGCCATCATCGCAGCAAATTCAACTCGAGGCGGCTGAACCATGTTCACATCACCTGCCAAGAACTTCAACTTAGTGTCCTTAAAAGAAATTCCCGAGTTGTTGGTCATCGTGACCCACCCCTGCAAATCCGCCTTCCCGCTCTTGTCCAAAGTCAAAACGTAGTTGGCATTCCACGACATGCCGCTCGTCAAATAGCTCAGTTCAATATCAGCATTCTGATCAGCCTCACTGTCCATCTCCCAAATCAAGGTCGGCTTAGAAATCAATCCCTCAGGAATCTCCATCACCTCAATCTCGCCCTGCGGAGAAAGAATAATTCTTCCATCATTGGTTCGCATCACCAAACCGTTGTAGGACATCGTTCCATCATTCCCGTTCACCGACGTAGGCGAACTCAGCAATATCCCCTCAACCGACTCCTTTTGAGTCCCCATCGTCCGAGTAAAGCGAATTTTCTTCCCTACCGACTTTCCTAAAATCGCCGCAGGTGAAATCAAATCGTACTGGTAGTTCTGCTCAAGAACCGAAACACTGCCCGGCTTTGAAAGGCACTTGAATCCAACGCTGGTCGTATCTATTCGCGCGGCAACATTCTCAACCGCAACCGTTTGTGTGCCCTTCTTGAGCTTAATCGCTCGGACCTCTTTCACAAACCCCAATCCCTGGTTGTAAACCGTCAGTTCGGAGGCACTCGGTGCCGCCATCAATCCCATCATGCTAAGAACAGTAATCATAAGCTTCCTATGTTCATTCGGACGAGTGAACACAGGAAGAGTGTCGCAAAAACCACCCTAACTGGAAAATCTGCTGAGAACTAAATCAAAGACCAAACAGAGTCACAGACTCCCCGCTCTCGGTCGTCCAACGTCACCAAAGGAAGTCGAACCGACTCGCAGGCAAATCCCATTTTGCTCAAGAAGTACTTCACAGGCACAGGATTCGGTGCGCAGAAGCAAGCCTTAACCACCGGCATAATCCGATGATGAATCTCTCTCGCCTTTGCCGGATCAGTAGCAAAGCACTCCACCATCTCACGAATGTGCTTACCCACCACATGGCCAGCAACGCTCACAACCCCATATCCACCCATCGATAAGATAGGCAGAGTCAAGCCATCATCACCGCTATAAACCCTAAATCCAGAAGGCACCGACGCGCACACATCTGAAATCTGCGGAATCATCCCACTCGCCTCCTTCACCCCAACCACATTTGGCAACGACGCAAGTCGCAACAAAGTATCCGTCTCAAGGTTAATCGAAGATCGTGGTTGAATGTTGTAAACCAAAACTGGAAGCGAGGTCGCCTCCGCACACGCTCTAAAATGAGCCTCCAAACCCCGCTGACCAGGCTTGTTATAATACGGATTAACAATCATGATGCCGTGAGCACCCCGTGCCTCAGCCTCTTTAGTCATATGCACAGACTCAGCGGTGTTGTAGGTACCAGCACCAAAAACAATCGCCGCAGAATCGCCAACTTCGTCCAATATTTCTTCCAACAAACGAAGTTTCTCAGCCTCGGTCAAAGTCGGACTTTCACCAGTAGTCCCGCTCACCACCAGACCAGTGTTTTTCTGCTCATCAACCAGGTACCGAGCGATTCGCCGAGCCTCTTGGTAATTAACTTCCCCGCTCGCATCAAACGGAGTAATCATCGCAGTCAAAAGTGTTCCCCAATCTTTGGGGGCAAAAAAGTTACCCATAGTGATTCTGGTGCCTATCGTGAATTCGACACTGAACACCGAGAAGACAAGCCTATTTTGACCGTTTTTGAACCTCAAATTCAATCAAATCGGCGGCAAACTTGCCCGATAGCGTCACCATGGGCAATCCTGCTCCAGGTTGAACACCACCACCGGCATAAAATAAATTCCCACACTCGCTATCGCGATTCGAAAGTGGAAACATGCCAAACAACCGATGCTTCTTATCAGCTCCATACAACGAGCCCTTGTAATTCCCATGAGCTTGCTCAAAATATAAAGGCGACTGAATCCGCTCAAATTCAACCAGTTCCTCTTCAATCTCGATACCCTGACGAGCCATGACCGCCATCGCTCGACGCTTAAATTCTGGAATCATGTTCGCCCAATCAATGCTTTCGTTCTTACCCGGGCAGGTAATCACCATAAACAAATTCGTCTTGCCTTCAGGAGCAGAGTTCGGATCAATCAATCCAGGATTGTTCAGATAAACAATCGGCTCAGTCGGAAACGCATCGCTCTCATAAAGCTCCCTAAAGCCATTCTGAAAACCATCCGGAATCACCAAGCTATGATGAAGCACCTCAGGCATTGGTTTGTTCACCCCTAAATGAATCGTAAAGTAGGACAAGTTCGCTTTACTTCCAACGCTACGGCCCATCATCTGCTCAGTGGTAAGCCTATCAATGTTAGAAACCACAAACTCAGCCTCAAGCCTCTCCCCATGTGCCAGCGTCACACCTCGAACCCGCTTGCGTCCTCTCAACTCATCGCAATCAAACGAAGCCACTTCACCCTGAACAAACTCAACACCCAATTCACGGGCTAACCTTTCAAACGAGGCAGGAAGAGCTCCAACCCCACCCACCGGATACCAAACTCCAGAATC
>JAPLCS010000185.1 GCA_026392145.1 Fimbriimonadales bacterium
GAGTGGGTGAAGGCAGATCTTGAGCAGTACATGAGTACCAAAGCTTGCCCATCTTGCCAGGGACGCCGACTGAAGCCGGAGAGTTTGTTAGTTCGGGTCGCTGAGCATGATATGAGCCAGATTACTCGGATGTCGATTGATGTTGCGGTGGAGTTTTTTGCTGGATTGCCTGCCCAATTAACGTCACGGCAATTGACAATTGCTGAGCGTGCGGTCAAGGAAATATTGGAGCGATTGAAGTTCCTTTTAGATGTTGGTTTGGGTTACTTGACACTTGATCGAAATGCGCGAACTTTGAGTGGTGGCGAGGCACAGCGAATTCGATTGGCGACTCAGATTGGTTCGGGGTTAATGGGCTGTTTGTATGTGTTGGATGAGCCTTCGATAGGGTTGCACCAGCGGGACAATCGTAAGTTAATTGAAACCTTGGTGAGGCTGCGAGAATTGGGGAACACGGTGTTGGTAGTTGAGCACGATGAGGAGACGATGTTGGCGGCTGACCATTTGATTGAATTGGGTCCCGGTGCCGGTGAGCATGGTGGTTTTGTGGTTGCGGAGGGAACGGTTGATAAGTTTTTGAAGTGTAAGAGTGTGACCTCTGATTATCTGAGTGGTCGGCGGCAGATTGAGATTCCGGCGGAACGGAGGAAGCCGAGAACTCCGTTGGAAAAGGGCGTGGAACGAGAGAAATCGAAAGCGGTCGTGCTTAGGACGGACAAAGTGATGTCTCCTGTTCCGAGTGCAGCAGGAAAGAAATCTGTCACTAAATCAGTGACCAAATCCAAGTCAAAAGCGAAGGATTCCTGAACTTACTTGTGAGTTTCAGGGGTATTCTCTTCTTTTAATGAAAGTTCTTGTTATCGGCTCCGGACCCATTGTAATCGGTCAAGCAGCGGAGTTTGATTATGCGGGAACTCAGGCTTGCAAAAGCCTTAGAGAAGAGGGACACGAGGTTGTCCTGATCAACAGTAATCCAGCTACGATCATGACTGATCCGGGGGTTGCGGATTACCTTTACATTGAGCCGATGACGCTTGATTTCTGCACGCGTGTGATTGAGCGTGAGCGTCCAGATGCGTTGCTTCCTACTTTAGGCGGGCAAACTGGTTTGAACCTGGCGACCCAACTTGAGGATGCTGGTGTGCTTGAAAAGTACAACATTAAAGTCTTGGGAACTCCTTTGAGCGCGATTAAGCAAGCGGAAGACCGAGAAAGTTTCCGTTCACTGATGCGAGAGATCAAAGAGCCGGTACCAGAAAGTTGGATTGTGGGGAATGAGAGTGAGTTGGAAGCGATTCTGAACGTTGTTCCTTATCCTTGTATTATCCGACCTGCTTACACGTTGGGTGGAACCGGTGGTGGCATTGCAAACACTCGTGAAGATCTTTGGGAAACGGGGCGAAAAGGACTAAAACTTTCAATGCGAAGCCAAATTATGGTGGAGCGTTCTCTCTTGGGATGGAAGGAAGTTGAGTACGAGGTGATGAGGGACTCTAACGGAACGGTGATTACTGTTTGTAACATGGAGAACTTTGACCCGATGGGTGTTCATACGGGTGACTCTATTGTTGTTGCACCTTCGCAAACGTTGAGTGACTTGGAGTACCACATGCTTCGAACCGCCTCTCTCAAGATTATTTCTGCACTTGGCATCGAGGGTGGATGTAATGTTCAACTTGCGGTGAATCCTGAAAGTTTTGATTACTACATTATTGAGGTTAACCCACGGGTTTCTCGTTCGTCTGCCTTGGCCTCGAAGGCAACTGGGTATCCGATTGCAAGGGTTGCGGCAAAGATTGCTGTTGGTCGGACGCTTGATGAGATTGACAACCAGGTAACGGGTACCACGAAGGCGGCATTTGAACCTGCGCTTGACTATTGTGTTGTGAAGATTCCGAGGTTTCCTTTTGACAAGTTTGCGACTGGCGATCGGACTTTGTTTACCCAGATGAAAGCGACTGGAGAAGTAATGGCCATTGACCGAACTTTTGAAGCTGCTTTGATGAAGGCCATTCGGGGCTTGGAAGTGAAGCAGAAAGATTTAAGACATGAGAAGTTCCAGGCGCAAGATGATGTCACCTTGGAAGCTTCGATTAAGCAACCGACCGATGATCGGATTTGGGCGATTATTGAGGGGATTCGACGAGGCTGGGAACTCTCTCGAATCAACAAGATTTGTAAGGTTGATAAGTGGTTCTTGAAGAAGATTCAAAACCTGATTGAAATTGAAATACGATTGAGGGAAGCGAATGAAGATCTTAGCCAACTTATTGAGGAAGCGTTCTTAATTGGCTTCCCGTCCCCTACGATTTTGGATTTGTTGACTGCGGGTCGGGATGAGGAATTCCGAAAACGAGCGATTGCAGAAGTCGAGAAGCAAAAGGTCCAGCCTGTCTTTAAGATGGTGGACACTTGTGCCGGAGAGTTTGAGTCGAAGACTCCGTACTACTACGGCACATTTGAAGTTGAAGATGATGTGGTGCGAACGGTTTGAGGCTTTAGCCACCCATTCGGAATTCGACAGCAAATTTCTCTGTGGTCTTGGTTGATTTTCCTTCGGGAGATAGCACGAATCCATCGAGCGATAGTACGAACGGATTCTCACTATCCATGAACTTAAGCACGCCGGTTGCTTTGAGTTCCACATTCTCCGGTCCTTTTGTAAAGGTTATGGTGACTGATGAGTCGTCTTTTGGTACCCAATTACCGAGGAAAACTGATTTGGGGTACTTGGTGCCTTGAAGGGAGATAGAGGCTGATCCATCTTCCTTTAATTCAAACTCACCCAGTTCAAGTTCATTTTTTGTTTTGCCGAGGGTGAGAGTTCCTGAACCTTTTCTCAGACCTTTCCATTGCTTGAAGCTGATTTTGCTTCCATCGCCTATGGATTTTACAGAGGAAGATTCTTGTTTCGTTTCCTCTGGTTTGTAGGTTACTTCACTTTCTGTTGGAGCATTACTTTGTGCAGGAGTATTCGCTTCAGTCGTCTGTGTTGAATTTGGTGCGGCGTCGGTCTGTGTTTGAGACTGGCAACCGGTCACCCAACTCAACGAAGCAATCATGAGAAGAGCAATAGGTAATTTTGATTTTTGTGGCATTTGCAACATGGTAAGAATTATGTCAAATAATCTTGTTATCTGAATTGGTGCGGTTACAAGGTTTCTGTACTAGGAGCTAGTGGAAAGATCTTGCGTTTTGTCACTTTGATGGTCAATTACTATGGAAGATGTCATGTCTGCAACAACATTTGTCACCGAGCGCATTCTTGCGATAATCCAATCCACGGCGAGGAAACTCGTGACTATTTCGTTTGGAATTCCAAGTGTGGAAAGAATGATGGCAAGAGAAATGATGCCTGCTTCTGGAACTCCGGCGATGCCGAGACTGGTGAGGACACAGACTAATGCAATGCTGATTTGAGAACTGATAGTGAGGTTCATTCCGAGGGCTTGAGTGACAATGATTGCCGCCATTGCTTCATAGAGAAGAATCCCGTCGTTGTTTAGATTGGTTCCGATACATGCAGCCATTCGTGAACTTGTTTTGGACACTTTTAGGTTATCGAGTGCATTGAGCGTCAGGGGTAGTGTCGCAAGGCTGGAGTTCACACCAAATGCATTGAGGCAGGGTCTTGACGCCTCCCGCCAAAAGTCCTTTAGAGACACTTTTTTGGTCAATATTAGCCAGAGGTTGTAGACAACAAAGGTCTGAATGCAGAGACCGAGCAGAGCTACACCGACATAGGCAGCGAGCCCTTGGAATTTATCGAGTCCACTTTCGCCTACGCTCTTCGCAATGACTCCAAAGACGGCGACAGGAGTGAGCGTCACAAGCCATGTGATTATGGTTTCGCTGAGACGATAGCCACCGTGGGCTAGACGATTCCATTGTTCAACCCATGGCTCATTGTGGGATTGATAGTTTTTGAGTGCACATCCAAGCAAGACGGCAAGACAAACGACTCCGATCACGTTTGAATTGGTAAATGGCTCAATGATATTCGCGGGGAAGAAGTTTTGGGCAAACCCGAGAAAATCGACGGAGTGCCCCTTTGCTTGAGAAAGGATTCCGTTGGGGTCCACGTTTGATGCGGACATGGTTAAGTGCCTTCCAGGTTGAAACAGGTTAGCGAGTCCGATGCCGATGGTGGCCGCGATAATTGTGTTTATAGTTACGACACCCAGGAATCGAGACGCATTTTTGAACTTGATTTCGGAAGTTACGATGGCATCAATGACGGCAAAGAACAGAAGTGGTGCGGCGAATGCTTTTATTAGTTGGATGTAAAACTTTCCGAGATTTCCAAGCGGGGCACAGGATTTTCCGAATAAGTACCCTGTAACTATTCCCACTCCAATCGCTACTAGAATCCACGCTGTAGATTTGACCGCCTTTGC
>JAPLCS010000337.1 GCA_026392145.1 Fimbriimonadales bacterium
CGTTGGATTTGCAGTTCCATTCTTCTACCTGGTGAAGTCATTGTTCACCGGAGCAAAAGCATCCGACAACCCTTGGAATGCTCATGGATTGGAATGGCAAACATCTTCACCACCTCCAACAGAAAACTTTACTTACAAGGTCATCGTTACTGATGATGTGTACGACTACGATCCAGTTGGCGAACACGAGGAAGATATGGAGGCATTGAGGCTTGCAGGAGGTAATGCTTAAGCATGGCTAGTCACGCAGCTGATCACGGGCACGACGATCACCACCATGGTCCCTTGAAGTTCCAGTATGAGGATATGGATCAACAAAATGATTCATACATCGTTGGAATGTGGACCTTCTTGGTGACGGAAGTTATGTTCTTCGGAGCTCTCTTCCTTATTTACACTTTGTACCGTTCGAACTATCAGATTGACTGGTGGAAGGCACACGAGCACCTTAGCTGGCAGCTCGGTGGTGTCAACACTGCCAATCTTTTGTTGAGCTCACTTTTGATGGCTCTCTCTGTACGATACGCACAGTTGAAAGATCGAAAGAAGGTTATTGCTTTGCTCGGTGCGGTTATGGCTTGCGGCCTTGGCTTCATGGTCATTAAGTACTTTGAATACAGTTCAAAGTTTGCAGATAACCTCTATCCTGGACCAGGATTCACTACCAACCCTGAAGTAGTGCACGGTGCTAATTTGAACCATGCTCAACTGTTTTACGGGTTGTACTTCGGAATGACTGGTCTCCATGGTGTTCACGTTGTAGTAGGCGTGTTGATCATTGGTTACTTGGCCTCTCTGTGGTACCGCAATAAGACGATTGTTACTGAGGACTACATTCCCACCGAACTTGTTGGATTGTATTGGCACTTCGTTGATATTGTTTGGATTTTCCTTTATCCCCTTTTCTATCTCATGCCTAAGCCAAATGGCGTAGTAGGAGGACACTAATGGCGAAATCACCTTTACACGCTGGAGAATCTCACGGACACGAAATTCATCCGACATCGATGTACCTGAAGACGGCTTTTGTCTTGGCGCTCTTTATGGGAATTACCATTTGGGCATCTTTTATAAGCTTCCCAGGCGGTGTTGTTGTCAACAATCTCATCGCGATCGGAATTGCGACGTTCAAAGTTGGTGTGGTTGTCCTCTATTTCATGCATGTGAAATGGGCGTCGAACCTAGGTAAGTTGTGGGCTTTTATTGGCTTCTTCTTTGTACTTACTTTGGGAGTCATCTACTTGGACTACTTCTGGAGAAGTCACGAGCATGTAAATGGCTGGATCAAGGAGTACCCCGAGACAGCACTTCCTAGGCAGATTGGTTCCATGGACGCACATCCGTTGGATCCTTCGAAGTCGAACATTCAGAATCGAAACGCCGTCGGCGGAATGTAATTCTGAATCTTGTTTAGTTATTGGGCGGTTCTGGAATGAGCCGCCTGAATTCAGCCTCGATCCAAGAAGTAACTTCTTCGTTCGAGGCGTCTTTGTTAAAGCTTCTAGGTTCTCCCCAGTGTGCGGTTACTTTGCAAAAAGCTGGTCGGGGGATAAGAGAGCCGTAGGGGACAATTCGGTTTGTATTCTTAATGCCTAGGCAGATGACAGGTACTTCTGACATGCGGATTATGAGTGCCGCTCCTTCTCGAATTTCCTGAAGTTTTCCATCTTCGCTCAGCTTGCCTTCAGGAAAAATGCCCACTACTCTTCCGGCTTTTGCGAGTTCCACTGCGAGGCGGATGGATGCTCGATCGGGAACACCACGCTTGACGGGAAAACCGCCCCAAAAAGTCATCCATTGCTTGAGAATTGGAATGGTGAAAAGCTCACTTTTCGCCATGAAGTGTATGCCCCTTGATGATGCGTTCTGCACAATCATAGGATCGCTATCAGATAGATGATTGATGAGGACGATGACTCCGCCTTCTTTGGGTAGCTGTTCTCTTCCGTAGAATACACACGGACCCACCATGAACATCAGTGGCGCAAAAATGAATTTGAGTGCACCTAGTAGCTTGTGGCTTTTTGAGTTTGGGAAAACGATTTCACTCGCCATCAATCACCTTCTGTAGCGCCCGGAAGTAGGATAGATGTTCTAACTTCAAAACCTTTGCGGCAAGAGTTTCGGGTGTATCTTCTGGAAGCACCGGGCAAGTGGCTTTCAGAATGACCTCGCCTTCGTCATAGATTTCTGAAACGTGGTGAACGGTGCACCCGCTTTCTTTTTCCTGCGCTTGGATGACTGCTTCGTGAACATGAATGCCATACATTCCTTTGCCGCCAAATTTTGGGAGGAGTGCGGGATGTATGTTCATGATTCTGCCTCGGAACCGTTGGATGACCGCGATGGGTACTAACTTCATGAATCCGGCTAGGCAAACCCATTCCACTTCATTGAGAGCCTCGAGAAGTCTGGATGTATATGTCTCTTTGGGCTCGTAGGGGACGTGTTGAACGGGGTAGCCCAGATCTAGGGCAGCTATTACTCCAGGAGCGGACATATTCGGTGCAATTACGGTTGCAAGGGTCATGTTGGGATCACTTTTGATGTTCTGAGCAAGTGCGAGCATATTGCTACCGCGGCCTGCGTGCCCAATCATTATTGCAATCCGATGCATTGAACCTATTGTATCACCGTGGGGAAGCTTCTCTTTAGAAGTCCTTCATAAAGAACGGCTTGGGGGTTCGTTCACCCTTGAGTGCGTTGCCAGGATAGGTTTCTATAGCAATGTTGTATTCGCGCACATTGTTGTTGTAGAAACGTCTTGCTGCGGCGATTCTGTCTTCAGTGTTCACTAATTCATCTTGAAGATGGAGGAAATGTGCGCTTGATCTTAACTCGGGGTAGCTTTCGCTTCTTGCAAAAAAGCCTTTCATTTCGAAGATAATGGCTCGCTCACATTGTTCAATTTCAGCAAATGACGAGGCGTGAGTTGCTTGCTCGCGGAGTTTAACGAGTTGCGACAGAACCCTTTGTTCGTGAGTTGCAAATGCTTTGGTGGTTTCAACCAAATTTGGGATTAAGTCGTATCGTCTTTTAAGTAGAACATCAATGTTAGACCATGCGTCCTCGATCAACTTTTCGAGTCGAACCATTCGGTTCTGAATCGAAATGATGGTGACGAGAAGCAGTATGGTGAGTACTACAATCGCCACGAGCCCTAAGATGACAAATTCATTCATCGGTTATCTTGCTGATAGTATTGTGGCACTTGTGAGACTAACCAGCTTACTTCTTCAAACATAGCCTCGTAAGTACTTGCCGCTAGGTGCCCGGGAAGATGGGTCAATACGATATCACCGTTGTAGTGCCACTCACGAATGGGCCGTGACTCAAGAAAGTCAATCACTTGAGGGTGGAGGATTTCGAGGGATCGCCTTTGGTCATCAGTTGAGACATAGTATCTCTTGTTGAAAGCCTCAGACTCGGTTTCAAGCTCTCGCAGGCCAACCATTTTGCCCAAGTTGTGCCAGGGAGTTTGAGGTGTGAGGGAGAGTTTAGGGAATTGAAATGGCACTTTGGCGAGTACGACGGAGAACCTGTAGGTGGTTGTGGTGGTTGATTTGCCATTTGATCGAGTTATCTTGTATTCATAATCGAACAGTAGCCATTCGTACCCGCCGCTTCGCTTGATGAGGACCGGAGCGGCTTGTTTTGAATGTCCTACATTGAAGAGTGGAAATTCTGAAAGTGCGTTCACGACGCCGTCTGTTTCGATGTGGAAGAAGTTCCAGAAACTCGGAGACGCATCAGTTGTCATGAGTCCAGACGGATGGTATTCAAACCCATGTTTTTCAGCCAAGGCGATGAAGTCCTTGATCCTTTGTTGCCGGAGTTTTTCAGCGTATATGGCAACAAAGGTACAAAGCGCTATGAAGCCGATACCCAAGAGCACCCATAGCACGGTACTGGCTATTGAATTAATGTCCTCGTAGGATGCGAAAAGAAGCGGAGGCATGGAATTGTAGTATCGTAGTAAAGATCGTGGCAAGAAATCTAAATAATTTTTCGGAAGCTGAGATTAATGCAAATCTATCTGGGATGGATGGATGGACGTTTGATGGTCACCAGATTACCAAAATTTACACTTTTGACTGCTATCAAAAGGGGTTAGTGTTTGCAACTCATGTGGGATTGCTTGCTGATCAAATGGACCATCATCCTGATATCACTATCGGCTATCAAAAGGTAAAAGTTAGCCTCAATACTCATGATGTAGACGGTATTTCGGAATTGGATTTTGTTCTTGCTCGTAAACTTGGGTGAACACACTAGACCGAGTTTAAGTTAAATTGAGTGAAAATATCATTCTAAACAGATGCTGGAGGATAAGTAGATTGTTATCTGGAGTTAGGTTTTTACTTATCCTGTTTATGATCGTATTGTGTTGCACGCACTGTTGTGGGCAAGGTGCGTTGCAATCGCCTCAAGACTCGAGATTCAAACCGGCAGGTATTAAGTTTGATTCATGGAGTTTAGTGACTGAGACCGATGAGTCGACTGAGTATGTCACTAGCTTTCCGAGCGCGATCACTAGCGGCTATACCGAAAACGATCGTGTGCAACTCAGGGTTGTTTTGCCTGTTGATGTTGAGCGACCTAAAATGGTGATGGTTTTGCATTACTGGGGAGCGCCCAATTTGAAGGTCGAGCGTGCGTTGGCAAGGGAATTGAATTTGAGGGGTATGGGGGCGGCAATTTTGACGTTACCGTTTCATCTTAGTCGGACTCCGGCAGGTGCAGTAAGTGGGGCCATGGCTATCCAGCCGGATCCTGCGAAGTTGGTTGCTACCATGAGCCAGGCTGTTTTTGATGTACGCCGAGGGCTGGACTTTCTCGAGACTCGAGGTGAGTGTGGGAAAATTATAGGTATCTACGGGACAAGTTTAGGAGCGATTATTTCGTCGCTTTCCTACGCTGTTGATTCTCGACTCAGTAACGCGGTTTTCTTACTTGGTGGTGCGGACTTAGCGAAGATCATTTGGGATTCGAGTCTCACTCAGCCTATTCGCGAGAGTTTAAAGTCAAAAGGAATGACCGAAGTTACGTTGCGTGAGTCTTTGTCTGATGTCGAGCCAAGTAACTATTTGGCGGATAAGGCTTTGGGGCAGACCTTCGTGATTCGGGCTAAGTTTGATTCGGTGATTCCCCCTGTTTGCACCGATCAGTTGATTAGTGCGTTGCCTAAAAGTCAGGTGTTGCAGATTGATACCGGGCACTATGGTGGTATCGCGGTTCAGGGACGGTTGATTCGGGAGTCGGCAGAATTTTTTGCTACCGTTGCAGAAGGAAAGACGTATTCGGCACCGTTGAGGCTTGTAAGTCCAACAATCAGGATAGGATTGATGGGGAGAAGTTCAGGTGCATTTGATGTGGTTGTGGGGATTGATATTTTGAGGTGGGACAAAGCGGGCAAGCAGTATGCGAGCTTCCTGCTTACGCCTCGTGATCCTGTGTTGTGGATGGGCTCAGAGATAGTCAAGGGGTTGAGTCTAGGTGTTGGGTTATCTCGAAAAGAGACGGGGATTGGATTATTTTGGACCACCGTCCTTTAAGTGATCGCGAAATTGTTGAACGTTGTTGTCTGAGCTTAACTCAGACCTACCTTGAAATTGCCAAGGGGGCAAAGGGAGCACATTTTTTTGAAGAAGACGACGTTTTGGGATGTCTTTCTCATGAGGTGCATCCGGCGGCTAACTTTGGTTTTATTGCTCGACCTACGCCGGAGTCGCTGAGGATGCTGTTGCGATGTGTGCATAAATCTCCCTCGTTCACCACTTATCTTTTGCCGACTGATCAGGATGACGCAGCCCGAGAACTTTTAGAATCTCGTGGCTTTACGGTCTCCAATCGGTTGCAGCTCATGTATTATCGTGGTCCCGTGCGGGAATTGCCAGATATTGAACCTGAGCGAACAGAACTCCATCAGATTGGCGATCGATTTGACTTGGTAATGTTTCTGGCTCGGCAGTTTTTCAGTGAGTTTGATTTATCTTTTCATCGTAGCATTGCGATGCTGACTGCTTCGGCGAAGAGGTGCCAACTATTTGCCTGGAAGTATCGGACGGAAATTGTGATGGGAGCGATGTTCACTCAATGGGGTGATACGTTGGGCCTTTATAATTTGGCAGTTGCTCCTCATCGTCGAGGGAAGGGATTGGGACAGGCGATGATATTTGATTTTATCGCCCGTCATCCGGGGGATTCGATCACCCTTCAATGTAACCAGAATATGGTTGAGTGGTACGAAACGCTTGGCTTCAGGCACTATGGGACAGTTACAGTCTTTTCTGCGCCTGAAGTTTGAAAGGTATGGCTGGATTTAGCCTACGCTAATGGGTACTCCGCCCACCGCGCCAACCGCAAATACGTGGTCGTCTTTGTTCTTTCCTTTGATGGTGACTTCGTTTTTCTCACCGGCCTCGACCATTCCCTGCCAGACTGAGGAGCTTGATTCGCGCCAATAGACTCGATAGGAAACTCCGGGTTGGGAATTCCATCGCACAATGGTGTCGTGCGCCTGCTTGGCGTCGTAACGGACATTGGTTGGCGCATCGGCTGCGCTTGCGAATGAACTTAATGAAATGAGATTTAGACGAACTACATTTGCAAGGTAATCGAAATCGATGCCTTCTAGTGTGTCTTTATCCGTGTGCTGATGGGTTAGGTATTCGATTGCTTCAACAAATCTGACCGCGTTGAAGCCTTTAATGTTAAATGGTGTGTGATCACCGCCGCGCTGGAATCTATCTTTTCAGAAGACTAACCAGGGAGAGAATCCTTTTATTTTGCCTCGAGTTTCCCACTCGATGAATCTTGCGAGTTCTCGGCTATTGTGGTCGGTAGATTCTTCGCTGTACAGCCTTACTCTCTTCTTATCTTTGAGCTTGCCAGGACCTTGAGAAGCACCTACGGTGTCGTTATTGAGCATGGCTTCAATCTTCCAGCTTTCTTTTTGTGCTTTTTCGGCGAGAGCACCTGATCCAAAAAGACCTTGTTCTTCTCCTGAAAAAGCCACGAACACGAGTGTGTTTCTCCATCGTTTTTGACTCAAGATTCTGGCGCATTCTAGCGTGAGTGCCACGCCGCTTCCATCATCATTGATGCCCGGTGCGATAGCGGTCATTGGGTCTCCGGTGAGATTAATTGTGTCGAGATGACCTCCCACGATTACTTTCTTATCTGATTCGCCGGGCAAGGTTGCCACTACTTGAACTACGCTTTTGTCTGCCACCACCCTGCGACCTTTTTTGACGTCGTATCGCATTAACTCGACTCTGAGTCCCGGGATTTTCTTAAATTCACTCGCTACCCATTCAGCCGCTTTTTCGAGTTCAGGCGTGTTCGTATTTCGCGTTGGGTAGGTGGATAGGTGGGTGAGGGTTTGCCGGAGGGAATCTTTTGAGACCTCGGATGTCAAATGTGAGAGTAGCAGGCTGGCAGTGACGATCATAATGGTTGCAGATTACCAGTGTCGATGTCGTGGATTAGAGTTACTGTGGGATGCTGGCACTGGCTTTTGTTAGTAAGGCGCGTACTAAACTCACTGGCAGGCCGATCACGGTGTCGAATTCGCCGTTGATGCTTTCCACCAGGAAATTACCCATGCCTTGGGCTCCGTAAGCGCCGGCTTTATCCATGGGATCGCCTGTTTCGATGTATTAAAGGATTTGCTCGTCGGTGACCGAGTGAAATGTCACTTTGGTTTCGGCGGAATCCGTCCAGGCGAACCCATTTCGCACAATGGACACGCCGGTGATGACGGAATGAGTTTTGCCTGAAAGAGCTTTGAGAATTCGTAGGGCATCTTCTTTGTCTGTCGGTTTGGAGAATTGCACCCAGGAAGTTGGAACTGTCGGGAGTGTTTCGGTCGGGAGTGCTACAACCGTATCGCTTCCGATTATCCACTTGCCAGGGTGTCGCCTTGAAACGGCTGTCGCTTTTGCCTCGGCGAGTCTCTTGGCTGTCTCGTAA
>JAPLCS010000061.1:0-1381 GCA_026392145.1 Fimbriimonadales bacterium
GTACTAAATGTCAAAGATGACGGCTCCAAGACATTCGTTGCCGCAATGAAGAAAGCAGGACTTCAAATCAAAGACCTCAAGTCAATCGACGAAGCCGAGGCAAAAATCAAAAAAGGTGAGGTTCGACTCGCTGTAAACTTCGACAACAGCTTTGTCGGAGAGCCCCCATATAAAATTGACGCCTACTTTGACCCTTCAGATCAAAAAGCGCAAATCGCATTGTCAGTAGTCGAAAAAGCTGCCGATGCCACCAACGAGGGCATTACCAATACACTTCTCAAAGAAAAGGGTGTCAACCCAGATCTCAGCAAATCACTCCGTATCAACCGCAAGGAAGTCAAAGTGGGAGAGACCAAAGGGAGTGAACTCCTCGTTCAACTCATCCCGTACCTCATCATCATTTGGTGTTTCTACGGCGCCTTCTCGTCGGCAAGCGACATTGTCAGCGGAGAAAAGGAAAGACAAACCCTCGAAACCCTCCTCATCTCGCCCGCTCCCCGAAACCAAATCGCCATGGGCAAACTTTTTTCACTTGCCTTCGGAGGTCTCACCGCCACGCTCATGGCACTCCTTGGCGTGCTCGTTGTCTCAGTCCTGCCGATCGAATCGCTAAAACCAATCTTCAAAGATGGTCTCGGACTCACCATAACTGGTCTCTTTGTCACTATCCTGACCCTCCTCCCAACGGTCATGCTGTTCGCTTCCCTCTTGCTCGCTGTCAGTGCCTTTGCTCGCAACACAAGAGAGGCACAAACCTATCTCGCCCAAGCCAGCATTATCGTGGTGCTTCCCGCCGCTTTCAGCCAAATCATAGGTCTCACAGATTTTGCAGAATCAAAAGCCGTCTACTTAGTGCCAATTCTCAATTCCACCAACGTCATCCGCAACGCATTCATGGGTCGCTACGACGTCGCCGGCATAGCCATCACCATCGGCATGGGAATAGTCCTCGCAACCGCAGCCATCGCGTACAGCATCAAACTGTTTAATCGAGAGTCCATCCTCACAAGAATCTAGCCGCTCTCCAATAAACGGAGAATGGTACGTAAAGCCGTCAGAGGTACTTCAGGAACCACTCGCGATTGTTCTCGATCATACTGGGGTGCCAATCATGCCCCCAGTCAAGTTTTTCTAAATGCCGAATCCCGGTGAGTTGATAATACGCCGCTTCAACATTAGGCGGCCTCGAAGCCGGATCCTTCAACCCCAACGACACATGAGTAGGCACAGTACACCGCTGAGCCTGAAACACTGTATCGAAATAACTCATTGTGTTCAGCACCCTGGCTTCACCCACAGGAATCGAGTCAATAAAATCCTTAACCTCTTTTAATGGGTACCGATAAGCGTAATTCTGAACCGTGTAACCAAACGCACAACC
>JAPLCS010000061.1:1440-8566 GCA_026392145.1 Fimbriimonadales bacterium
CAAGCCAAATCGAAAGTCCCCCTCCCTGACTCATGCCCGAAACACCAATCCGCCCCGAGTCGACTTGCACCAGCGCCTGCATAATCCTCAGCGCAATCACACAATCCTGGAAGAAACGTCGAAATATCCACTCATAGGGATCATCAGCACCCTGAGCAAAATAACCCCTCTCAGGGGTGTAAGACTCTTGATGAAAAGCGCTTTCACCGTGCAGGTTAAAGCTCATACTCACCATTCCCTGCCGAGTCCCATACTCATCAGGAAGTTTCGACTCTCGTCCATAAGGAGGAATCCACAAAAAACCAGGAAGCGAACGAGCACCCTCTGGGAATGCCACCCATCCGTGCTTTGCTTGTCCATCTACGCCCCGAAAGCTGAACGACTCCACAACATGAGAATCGTGTGGAAAGGCATTTATCTTGAGGTTGGAAATATCAATCGGAGCATCCAACGCCTCCTGAAGAGTTTCCTTCCAAAACTCCTCAAAATCTAAAGGAATCTCGTAAGGGATTTCAATCATGCGCCAACGGCACGTCGCTGTGATTCAACGTGCAGCCCAGTGGTCATCAGCCACGCAATTGCCCGCTGAATATCCTCAACTTCACCCTTCAACTCAACTTCCATACTTCCAAAATCAGCATCCACATTCGCTCGAACTATGTTCACGACAATGTTAAAGTCCTTGCTAAGTCGCCAAATCCAAGGCTCACCAACAGATTGCTTGCCGGCAGAAAGTTGAACATTGATTGATTCCATTACTGCAATTCTACCTTTGCGAAATCCAATGGCAAAAGCCTTAAACATCGTATACTCCTATCAAGAGTAAAAGTCATCATGAGCCAAAGAGTTTTTGTCTTCGATACCACCCTGCGAGACGGTGAACAAAGTCCGGGAGTCCGCCTGTCTCTGCCCGAAAAACTAGAAATTGGACACCAACTCGTCCGCCTCGGAGTCGACATCATCGAAGCCGGCTTCCCTATCTCCTCCCCCGGTGACTTCGAGAGCGTGCATACCCTTGCCACCGAACTCAAAGGCGTCACCGTGTGCGGTCTCACTCGAGCCCGACAAAAAGATATCGAAGTCGCCGCCGAAGCACTTCAACCCGCCGAACGACGTCGAATCCACACCGGTCTGTGAGTCAGCCAGAACCACCTTGACAACAAGCTCAAAATGACCAAAGACCAAGCTCTCGAAGTCGGAGTCAATGCGGTCAAGTGTGCGCGTCAGTTCACAGACGATATCGAGTACTTCATGGAAGACTCAGGAAGAGCCGACCTCGATTATGTATACAAAGTCGTCGAAGAAGTCATCAAAGCCGGAGCCACCGTTATCAACGTTCCCGACACCACCGGCTACACCTACCCGAACGAGTATTTCTTGCTCATGCAAGGAATCATGAACAACGTTCCGAATATCGATAAAGCCATCCTCAGCTGCCATTGCCACAACGACCTCGGAATGGCAACCGCAAACACCCTTGCCGGAGTCCTCGGCGGAGCCCGTCAAGTCGAAGTCACCGTGAACGGTATCGGTGAGCGCGCAGGTAACACCGCGTTAGAAGAAGTCGTCATGGCAATGTACATCCGACGAGATAAATTCGACATGGCGACTCGAATTGACACCACCCAACTTCTCGCCACTTCAAAAATGGTGTCCCGCCTCACCGGGATGATGGTCCAAAGGAACAAAGCAGTGGTAGGAGCAAACGCCTACGCACACAGTAGCGGAATCCACCAAGACGGCGTGCTCAAGGATCGCTCCACCTACGAAATCATCGACCCGCTACTGGTCGGAGCCGAAAAGAGCGAAATCGTCCTCACCGCACGATCAGGCCGACACGGACTTCGATACCGACTCCTCGAACTCGGATACGAATTCACCCCCGAACGATTTGAAGAGATCTACACGAAATTCCTCGAAATCGCCGACCAAGTCAAAGAAGTCGGAGACGAACATCTCCAAGAACTCGTTGCAAGCTAACTTAGTAGCAAACGTTCAAAAAATTAACCCGTCGGGCTTTTTGCACCAATTTCAAAAAGCCTGACCACCTTATCCTGTCCACTTGCCGCGAGCCGAGTCCCATCGGCGCTAAACGCTACACAGCTTATAGGTCGAGATGAAACCTCAATTCGAACGTTACCAACTCCCTTGGTAGCGTTCCAAAGTCCAACCGTCCCATCTCGAGAGCCAGATGCAAACAACCACCCATTCGGGTGAAATGCCAACGATTCAATTGGCCGACCGTGCCCATAAAGCATCTTTACAAGCACCCCATCACTCATTCTAAAAACTCGAATACTCAGATCAACTCCAGCCACCGCAACATAATGACTGTCCTGGCTAAACGCAATCGCCGTCACCACTGACCGCAACCGCTCAATCGAATGCAAAAACTTTCCAGTAATTGCATCTCGAATAATGACTTTGGCGTCGGCAGTACCCGAGGCCAAAAGCTTGCCATCGTAAGAAAAAGCAACCGCAGTCACACTTGCATCATGGCTCCTCAGGGCAAATCTCGCACTGCCAGACTCAGAATCACAAACCTTCAGATGATGATGAACCGAACCCGCCGCAACCGCACGTCCATCTCCAGAAATAGCAACGCAAGAAACCCACTCCTCACTCATGCCTCTCCAACTCGTAACCCTATCCTGATCAATACTCCACACATTCACGTGGCTTTCCGTAGCACCAGCAGCTACCGCCCGATTATGAGGAAACGCACGTAAAACCGACACCGCTCCAGACTCTAATTTAGTCTGTTTCAGCATCCCGCCGTCCTCATTCCACCAAATCACCTCGTTATCAAAACCAACCGAGAGCAACTGCCCAGAATCAGGAGCAAATGAAATGGAATAAACGGGAGTTTTATGCCCCGTCAATCGCTTAAGAAGTTTAATAATGACCGGACTCTTGGGAGCCTCAGATCCAGCCGCCGTTTCTAACGCACCAGAAAGTAGAGCATCGTACTCTTCTCGTTTAGCCGCATCAATCAAGGTCTCAAACGCTTCATTGATACGCGCCATCGCCTCGTGAGCATCCGGAGAGGAGTTCACGTCGGGATGGTGCTTTTGTGCAAGACGCCGATACGCTTTTCGGAGCGTTTCATGATCAACGTTTGGACCAACACCCAACACATCATAAAACGTCGGGGAATTCGCAGTAGTCACTGACAGAAGCATCTATTGTGACAGGTCAAAGCGATTTAATTCTTCGGTATTTCACGAAACCTAATCCGTTTAACAGATTACTAACCAACGAAAAAGCAAATAGGGTTGTCTCAAATGAGACAACCCTATTCAACAACCACCGGTGCTGTTTACCAGCTACCAGCCGTATTAATGGTGGTGATGGTGGTCGTGGCCGTGACCCTCATCTTCCTTTTCAGGAAGTTCAGCCACCAACGCTTCGGTAGTAAGAAGCAGACCAGAAATCGAAGACGAATTCTCAAGTGCTTGCCGAACAACCTTAGTAGGGTCAACAACACCTTGCTGAATCAAATCGCCGTACTCAAGAGTAGCCGCATTA
The DNA here is from genome assembly GCA_026392145.1 of Fimbriimonadales bacterium. GTDB lineage: Bacteria > Armatimonadota > Fimbriimonadia > Fimbriimonadales > Fimbriimonadaceae > Fimbriimonas. Next base: position 4,969 of record JAPLCS010000061.1, read on the forward strand.
AAGCCCTTACCCTCTCGCTTAACGGTATCAACAACAACGCTTCCTTCAACTCCCGCATTGTGTGCAATAGTTCTCAAAGGTGCTTCAATCGCCTTTCGAATAATTGAAACGCCAATACCTGCATCACCCTCAAGATTCAAAGCATCAAGTGCCTTTGAAGCATTGATCAAAGCGGTACCGCCTCCAGGAACAATTCCCTCTTCCAGCGCTGCTCGAGTAGCCGCCAAAGCGTCTTCAATCCGTGCCTTCTTTTCCTTGAGTGCAGTTTCAGTCGCAGCACCAACTTTCACAACCGCAACGCCGCCGCTCAACTTAGCTTGTCGCTCTTGAAGCTTTTCTTTGTCGTAGTTACTGTCAGTCGATTCAATCTGCTTCTTAATCTGGGTCAATCGACCTTCAATCGCAAGTTTCTCACCCTTACCATTCACAATCGTGGTGGTTTCCTTGGTGATAACGATTCGCTGGCAAGAACCAAGCATGTCAGGGGTGACATTCTCAAGCTTCAATCCAAGCTCTTCGCTAATGAACTGACCGCCAGTCAAAATCGCCATGTCTTCTAGCATCGCCTTTCGTCGATCGCCAAAGCCTGGAGCCTTAACCGCAGCCACAGGAAGTGAACCTCGAATTCTGTTCAAGACCAAAGTAGCGAGCGCTTCATTTTCCATGTCTTCGCTCACGATGATGAACGGTCGACCCATTCTGAGAACCTTTTCAAGCAAAGGCACCAAATCTTGAACCGAAGAAATCTTCTTCTCATGGAACAAGATCATCGGATCTTCGTATACCACTTCCATTCGCGAAGTGTCGGTAACAAAGTACGGTGACATGAATCCCTTGTCGAACTGAAGACCATCTACTTGTTCAGTAATCGTATCAATCGACTTCGACTCTTCAATCGTCACAACGCCATCTTTGCCAACTTTGTGAATGAGTTCACCAACAAGCTTCCCAAGTTCAGCATCGTTAGCCGAAATCGTGGCAACTTGAACAGACTCTTCAATGGTCTTGATCGGAGTGCTAGCTTCTTTCAGCGCAGCAACTACCGCGTCTACAGCCTTCTCAATTCCCTGCTTTATCTGCGTAGGATTGGAACCAGCGGCAACGTTTCGAATGCCTTCCTTGAAAATAGCTTGAGCCAAAACCGTTGCGGTGGTGGTTCCATCGCCTGCGGTGTCGTTGGTCTTGCTGCTGACTTCTCGAATCAACTGAGCGCCCATATTTTCGAACCGGTTATCCAGTTCAATTTCCTTGGCGATAGTCACACCGTCGTTAATAACGGTAGGTGAACCAAATTTCTTTTCGAGAACAACATTGCGTCCACGAGGGCCAAGGGTGACCTTGACCGCATTGGCGAGTTTATCAACGCCTGCTTCGAGCAATTTACGGGCGTCATCGGTGAATTTAATTTCTTTTGCTGCCATGTTTTAGGTTCCTTACTTTTCGAGAACAGCGAGCACGTCTTCGGCTCTGAGAATGATATAGTCGTTTCCTTCGACCTTAACTTCGGTACCACTGTACTTGCCGTAATACACATGGTCCCCGACCTTAACATCAACCACGGCTAAAGTGCCGGAGTCGAGTTGCTTGCCAGGACCCACTGCAAGAACTTCGCCTCGTTGAGGCTTTTCTTGGGCAGTATCAGGAAGGATGATGCCACCAGCAGTGGTCTGCTCTTTTTCGGCGGCTTTCACGATGATTCGATCATGAAGTGGTTTGATCTTCATAGGTATAGACTCTTTTGGGGGTGCCCCTTCTCAACGCACTTTGGACTCGCCAAAGTCACATCAAGGAAGGTCACGTGATTAGCAGTGTACCCCTTAGAGTGCTAACGCCATTCACCGCAAAGTTGTTGCAATTGATTTTTGATTTCAAAAAAAACCAGAATATTTTTGCGAATATTCTTTGAGAAAGTGTACGATTGGCACGGTTCTTGTGTCTTCAACTGTCATACACACGTATTCTAAGCGTATTCACACTTGGAACCCTGCGAATTATCGTTTATGCTGTAACAAGGCGGTTACATAAACTACATTTGCAACAAGGATAGCCAATGAACGGATTACTTTTCATCATAAACACTGCAGGGAGGTTGGAACTTCACACCGAAGAAGAACTTCCATCCATCGTGGTAGAAAGGTGCGCCAACTACTTGAAGACAGGCAAAATCCTCTCGGGAACCTACGAAATCAAAGCTACAGGCGAGAAGAAGTTCACCAGCACCGTCGATTTCATCCTCAAGAAAGATAACCTCGTTACCCTAGACGGCAAATCCTCACAAGAAATTTTCGATGGCAAATGGCATTTTGTCGCCAATAAACTAGAAAAAACCTACGTTCTCAAAGACCCACGCATCACCGGAATTCCCTATCAGGTCGGGTTCGAAGCCTTCACCAAAGTCAAAGGCTCTGGGCTAGAGAAAGTTTTCGACCCTGCCAAAGCCGTCGCAACCGTGTTCGATGGTCGCCCCATGGTCGCAATCAAACAGGCAGACCGCACTATCTACATCTCTCCCCAAACTGCCCTGCCATACGGAGTAGAAATGACCCTCGGAGCCGTGAACTACGAGCTACGTTTCACCAAACTTGATCTGAATCCGAACGTGGCGGAAAACAGTTTCCGCATTTCCCCACCTGTCGACTATAAGTTCGTTCCCTACGACTTCCCCACAATGCTCAAAGTTGGCAAAAAGGCTCCCAAGCTCGAATCACCTGCCCAAACTGCCCTCGACGCCCTCTCAACCCAGCACCCCACCATTGTGCTCATCTTCGTCAACGAAAATGAACCGAGCAAAGAAACGCTAGAGAGCATGAACAAGATGGCGGCAACCAAAGACAAGATTAGCTTCGTGGTAATTACCGGAAGCGAGAAAGTCGCCGGCTCATCAAAGCGTCTTTCCAACCTGAACTTCGTCGTAGACAACTCTCTTGGAACCAAGAATCTTGCAAGCGCCTACGGCGTAGCACAGTACCCGTCCATCTACGTAACCACAGACGATGGAACATTAATTCACCGCCAAATCGGTGGTACCGAATCATTCCTTCAAACGGTTCTCAATCGCTAATTCAAACCGAGACGAATTTCAAAACATCTCATGGGCTCGTAAAAGCCTCATGTTCACTCTGCCCCGCTCGTCAAACGGAATCCCTTCGCCTTCCAGCTTCTCTCGCTGCTCCATTTCCAACACATGTTTCCGCTTGGCAATCGGTAACGCTCCGTCAAACGCCACCACTCTCCACCACGGAATTTCACCAATCAGCGGCAGAGGCTCCAGTGGCAAAGGACCATCCAGAGTGGCCATTATCTTCCCCACCTGGCGTCCAGTACATCCCACCATTCTCCCTATCTCACCGTACGCCATCACGCTGCCACTTGGAATGGTCTTCACCATCTCAAAAACAAGCGTTCTCGCATCTTCGGTTTTCATGCTCAACCATGATATCAGGTTCGGCTGGTAACATTAAATCATGGACCGATTGAACTCAGAAGGAATTCCCAGAGATCAATTGGGCTACGCATTACGTAACCGAAAAATGGTCATGTTTGCTCGGCAAACTGACACATGCATGCTGTGTTGCCGCAACAATGTCGGAGAATCTGG
>JAPLCS010000300.1:0-4112 GCA_026392145.1 Fimbriimonadales bacterium
TACCACTGAAATGAACTGAAATGAACTGAGATGAGACGAGCTGACTTTAGCTCAGGTGACATTAGCTGAGGTGACTTTAGCTGAGGTGACTTTAGCTGAGGTTACGGAGACAAAAGGCGATAGCCTCTTGGACATGCTGGTCCCAGTATTCCCAGTTGTGATCGCCGGGGAATTCTTCGTATTCGTGGGGGATGCCAAGAGCGGTGAGGTCTCGGTTGAGTTGCCGATTGTGTTCGAGCAGGAAGTCTTCGGTTCCGCAGTCGATGCGAAGCGCGGGAAGTCGGTTGGCGCTATCTGGGGGATTGCCTTTCAGATTGGAAGCAAGTTGAATCAGGTCGTTTCTGCCGCCTTTTTCTACCTTCCCGAACACACGTATGAATTCAGCTTCCCATTTGCTTCCGTCGCCTGGAGTGGGAAAATACCTTCCCATACCGACCGCTCCGGAGTGGGATACGGCGGCTTTGAATAGGTCGGGGCGTTCGAGTGCGAGTCGCAGTGCTCCGTATCCACCCATGGAAAGCCCTGCGGTGGCAAACTGTCCGTCGATATGATACGAATGGCTGAGCAGAGAGGGCAATTCGTAGGCGAGCGCTTGGAGGTATTGGTAGCCCTGGTCGGCGTCGACGTAGAATCCGCGACCGCCATCGGGCATAACCACCACGAGCGGTTTACCTTCGACATATCGCTCGATAGAGGTTCTTCGCATCCAAATGGTTTCGTCGTCGCTGAGGCCGTGGAGCAGAAACATGCAGTGATACGGCCGTGGTACTGAAGGATCGGGAAAGATCATCTGGAACGCGGTCGCTTTGCCGAGGGCGCCGGAGAAATATTGGACTCGATGAAATGCCATGTTGCTAATCTTCTGGGGATTTATCTTACTTGCACTTGCTACCTTATTGGCTTTATTGAACTTTGAGAGTTTGGTGGACTACGACTCCACCTACCAGCGCGTAAAGGTCTGCAATTCCCTCACTACTTGCGTGGAGTCGATTGCCTCCATCTACCCAGCAGGCGCCTTGACAAGAAAATATCACTTTCTCAGCGGGAACTGGCTTGCCGTCCTTTGTTTTGAGCAGAAGCGGATAGGTTGAACCTTTTCTGAGAGTTTTTGGCACCGAGAATTCATATCTGAATGCCTCGGACGGGCCACCCTTCGGTAGATTTCCCATGACCATGACGCCGTTTGCGACCAGGCGTTGGATTCCACCACTTGGCCGGTTGAGAGTCATTCCGAGCAAATTAAGAGCACTTGACCCGCCGCCATCTAAATTCATGGCGTCTACACAGCCGTAGAGTTTCATGACATCGGAGGTTTCCTTCATGGTGGTTCCTTGGCTCATGTCTTGCCTGCCATCGATGAGTACGTACCAGATTTTGCCGTCGGCGGTTTGACCCATTGCTGAGCGAGGGTGCCGAGCTTCTGCTAAATCGCTTTTTTTGTTCGCCCCTGGAAAGACTCCTTTCTTGAGTAGCATGGGGCCGCCGCCCATCACTTCGGTTATTCCTTTGAGGTCGGCGTCCACTCCCAACGTGACTTCGAGTTTGTCTCCGACTTTGAGTTCGCCTAGCTGGTCAGCTTTGCCAGTTGCCACCAACACTGCTTCTCCCGCTGGAATCGTTTGAACTCCGGATAGTTTGCCGATTTGCTTGACGGTCGCGTTGATGGTGCCGTTTGCCGTGGCGCGCTTGCCAGGCTCGCTGAGCGTCAGCTTTATCAGTGTTGCTGGAGTCTGCGCCGTTGCGGCTTCGGAAGCATAGATGGAGCCCGCGCGGGACATGGAGAAAGCAAGTTGATCGCTGTCGGCTCTTCCATTTAATTGATTGATGGGGAGACTTGTTCCGCTTGGTAGCTTGACGGAGCCGTTCCATTTACCGTTGACGAGTCTGAAGGGGATTCCTGTGCCCCAGCCGACACCTGAGCCTGCCATTTTTGAATTGGGCTGAGAGAGAAGTTCACCGTTTGAAATCATGAACCCGTCTGGGTCTCCGCCTGGGTCGGCACCCCATTGGAAGAAGTCTCCGTTGATTGCGGCTACGGCTCCGGATTCTCGCACCATTGAGGTGACGGTGCCTCGTCCTTTGGAGGCGTTTGGTTCATAGATTGAACCGCCCGCGAGCCACGATTTAGCCGAGAATTTTTTGGGGTCAACTTGCAGTCCCGTGATGACGAGCGGTGGATTAGTACTGACTTTGCGGGAGAACACCATGCCGGGGGCGACGGTTACGCGAGTTTCTTCGAAGGAAAATTGATTGATTTCCAATCCCTGAAACGCCAACAAAACTGCAATCATGCGTCTTTTCTACCTGACAAGCGTAAAAATCGCGTTAAACAGTGATAAAATCGCCGAATGTTCACCCTATTAGCTGTAGTGACCACGATGGCGTTGGCAGATCACAACGTACTGACTCCGACGGAAACCAAAGACGGATGGAAACTTCTGTTCGATGGCAAGACGACCAAGGGATGGCACAACTTTAAGTCCAACACCATTCAATCTGGTTGGACAACAGCTGACGGCACGCTCAGCATTACTGACCCAAGTAAGGCTGGAGATATTGTTTCTGATGAAAAGTTTTCATCTTTCGAAATGAAAATTGACTACCGCATGAGCAAGGGTGGCAATAGTGGTGTGATGTTCCATGTTGAGGATGCGGGAGACGCCACTTGGCATTCTGGGCCTGAATTCCAGCTTCTTGACAACCCTGCGTTTACCAATGCTCAGCAAGCGGGTTGGCTCTATGACCTGTACTCTTCGAAAGTGGATGCCACCAAGCCTGCGGGCGAGTGGAACACCTTGAGAATCATGATTTCCAAGAAAGAGTGCTTCAGTGAAATGAATGGCGTTCGATACGTTACTTTCAACCTCGGAAGTGATGACTTTAAGGCACGAGTTGCCAAAAGTAAGTTCTCTGGGTATTCCCACTTCGGCAACTTGGGCTCTGGCTCGATTGCGATTCAGGGTGACCACGGAGTTGTGAGCTTCCGCAATATTAAAATTCGACCCATAAAGGACTGATTATTCAGTCTGATTTTGTTGAGTCGGCGTGTAAAATGACGCGAAGTCAACGGCGACTCAACTACCTGACCATTTAGTCAAAAATTTAGTCACATACCATTAAGTTAAATCATTCAAAAGGATAATTCATGAGCAAAGAAGTTTCAAGAAGAGATATTTTGCGCGGCTCCGCCGCCGCGCTTGCCAGTTTGGCAGTAGGAAAGGCAGTCGCTGATTCCCCCACCCCGCAGAACCCAAGTGGTAAGTTCCGTGTGGGACTTATTGGCTGCGGTGGTCAGGGTCGCGGGATTCTGGGTCGAGCGGCTCAGAGTGCGGAAGTGGTCGCGATCTGCGATGTCGATGCGAAAGCTCGAACCGAAACTTCGCTGAACTATCCTCGAGCGAGTGCCTTTGATGACTATCGGGTGATGCTTGAGGCGATGAAGGGTCGGATGGATGGCGTGATGATTGCCACTCCAGATCACCACCATGCTCCGGCGACACTACTCGCCTTGAAGGCAGGATTCCACTGCTACACCGAAAAACCACTTACGCGTTCGATTTGGGAAACTCGAGAATTGATGAAGGCGGCCAAGAACAGCAGGCTCCAAACTCAGATGGGTAACCAAAGCACGGCAAATACTCCGATGCGTAAAATTGCCGCCCTTGTTCGAAGCGGACATTTTGGTGCGGTGAAAGAAATCCACCTGTGGACTGACCGACCTATTTGGCCACAAGGTGTTCCGAAGCCGGCTTCGGCGGTTACCCCTAAGATTCTTGATTTTGACCTTTGGATTGGTCCTCGACCTGACCGAACGTTTGCAGAGGGGTATCACCCATTTGTGTGGAGAGGCTGGTGGGACTTCGGTACGGGTGCGTTGGGAGATATGGGCTGCCACATCTTTAACATGATGCACATGGCGATGAACCTCAAAGATCCGATTGCGATTCAAGCTGAAACCAGCGGACATAACAAAGAGTCGTTCCCTAGCTGGTCGATTGTTCACTACGAATTTGCTGGCCGAGGCAAGAATCAACCGCCTTTCAAACTGCACTGGTACGACGGTGGTAAGAAACCAGACGCTAGCTTGATTCCTGATGTGTACAAATTGGGAA
>JAPLCS010000300.1:4137-7739 GCA_026392145.1 Fimbriimonadales bacterium
CGGCATTATTGTTTGCGAAAAGAACACTATTTTTGTTCCAGATGGTGGCAATGAAGTGTTCTACTTGACCAATGGCGACGAAATGCCCGAGGTTAAAGTTGTTGAATCGCCAGGACATATTCAAGAGTGGATTGATGCGGCGCAAGGCAAGGGCCCTGCTCCTGTATCTAACTTTGCGAATTACGCTGGCCCGCTGACCGAGACACTTTTGATTGGCAACCTTGCGATCTGGGCTAACGGTCCACGGCTCGAGTGGGATGCTAAGCGAATGAAGGTCAAAGGTACCGACGAGTACAACGAACTCATCAAGCCAACTTCACGACCTGGCTGGGGCATTTAACCTCGCACGCACGAGTCCCCTGCTTTACTTCTTGTAAAGCAGGGGATTTTTTGTTGTTTGTTCTTGTTTTTTTAGGGCAGTTTTTCGGTTGAGTTGACGACCAAATCGCTGTCTTTTAGGTCCCGATAGAAGCAGGACCGATAATGGTCGTGGCACGCCGCTCCCACTTGTTCCACCTTTACTAACAGGGTGTCTAAATCGCAGTCCACCGAAAGGGACTTGAGATATTGTTGGTGTCCGCTTGTCTCCCCTTTCACCCAAAATGCTTGGCGAGAGCGCGACCAGTAGGTGACGAAGCCAGTATTGATGGTTTGTTCTAAGGACTCCCGGTTCATCCATGCCATCATCAGCACCTCATGGTTCTCATGATCCTGAACAATTGCGGGAATCAAACCATCGGAATTAAATTTTAGGGAACTGAGTTCAAACACAGCCTTTATTTTGACGCTGGTAGACTCCCAATTGTGCGAACCGAGAGACCTGCTTTTCCCTTTTTGTTCGTGCTCTTCTTTGCATCGGTGCCTTTGTTTGGCTGGTGGATGACCGGGCTGTTTGATCTTGATGAAGGGTTTTACGGCGCTGTTGTAGCGGAGATGAACCGCCGTGGGGAATGGATTACGCCTTACTACAATGGCGAACCATGGTTTGAAAAACCTATCCTGCTTTACTGGCTTGCAAAACCATTTGTATCTCTCTTTGGGGTCTGGATAGGATGCCGCATTCCGAGTGTGCTTTGCACTATTGGTACTTATGCTGCCATTCATTACTTTGTCAATCGAAGGCTTGGGCTCAACACTGCTGGCTTTGCGGTTTTTTGCGCTGGGACTTCATTGCTTGTTCTGGCACTTGGTCGCCTGATGATGACCGATGCACCGCTTAACTTGATGCTCACGGTAGCGTTTCTTAGTTTCTATGAATCGTTGGTGGGAGTAAAGCGATGGAGATTGCTTACTGCCTTGATGCTGGGACTCGGAGTTCTTGCGAAAGGACCCGTTTGCCTGATTTTGTTTGTGTTGGTCGCGGGTATTACGTATTGGAAACAACCCGAACATAGGGCTGCTTTTCGTGGCGAATGGCTTCTTGGCACACTCATTTTGGCGGCAACGGTGTGCACTTGGTACCTTCCTTGCTACCTGGTGAACCGGCAGGAGTTCGTGCAGAAATTTCTCATTGAGCAGAACATTGGCAGATTTACAGGAGGCGATGCGGCTCACTCCATTGGCTTTGCCAGTCTGCTTGGCTATGTGCCGATTCTCATTGTTGCGGTATTTCCTTGGGGATTGCTCGAGTGGCGCGCTTTTACTAAGGAAAATCGAGCTTCGGGGTTTGAGCAGTATTTGTTCATCTGGGCGATGAGCATTTTTGTGTTCTTTTCAATTAGCTCGGCAAAACTGCCTCATTATGTGCTTCCGGTTATCCCCCCGATTGCAATTCTTGTCGCCAAGCGGATGTCGGAAAAACCTAGGTTCGAGTGGCGAAGTCCGGTGCTGCCAATTATTTTTGCGATCTTCCTGCTGGTTATTCTCGATTCGCTTCAGCGTGGTTGGTATAAGAATTCCGGTCAGATGGAGGCTCAACTGATGGCAATCCGCCACCCGGAAATCACCGCTACCTTTCGATTGAGTCGGCAGGAAAAAGAGCTACAAACGGGAACTACTAAGCTCCAGGAGACAAGTTTGCCTTCTTTGGTGATGTTGCTTAATCGACCTCTCTTACAAACTGATCGCCCGGAGGAGATTTATCAACGTGGTCGGCAAATCGTGTTTACCCGGTCGAACAGACTTGACGCCCTTAGTCTTCAGGAGCAATCTTATTGGAAGCCGTTGGAGCGTGGTGTGAACTTTTCGGTCTACGAAGTCGTAGCGCCGGAACGAGCGAACGGAACAACCCAAGTTCCTTTGCCGTGATTTAACACACGCTCAATATGGTTGCGGGATAAACTACCAGCCATGCAATTCAGCCGTAGATCGCTACTTACCATGGGTGCTGCAGGAATCGCTGCTGCTTCAGTTCCACTTACTGGCGCGCAGAATGCCGTGGGTCCAGATTTTCTTTCACGATGGAAGGGTAAGCGACCTAAAAATATCATCTTCTGCGTGGCAGATGGGATGTCACATCAAACGGTTGCGATGTGCGATGAGTACCAAAAAGCGGTTTTAGGTCACGGCTCTTACTGGATGGATTTAATTGAGGATCCAACAGTTTCCACTGGGTTGCAAGAAACCAGATCGCTCAGTTCGGTGGTCACGGACTCGGCGGCAGCGGCTTCGACATGGGGTTCGGGCCGAAGAATTTGGAACGGCATGCTCAAAGTCTATCCAGATAACACCAAGTTACGAACTGTTACGGACATCATGACTTCTGCGGGAATGAAAGTGGGATTGGTCACCACCACCACAATGACTCATGCGACCCAGTCGGGTTTTGCGATTCAATCCATCAGCCGAGACTTGGAGCCATTAATTGCCGAGCAACATCTCACTTCGGGAGTTTCTGTGCTTCTGGGTGGAGGCGATAAGTTCTTCAATGCTTCTAAGCGCAAGGATAAGAAGGATCTTTATGTCGAGTTCGCAAAGAAAGGGTTTAAGGTGGTCAACGATCGAAAATCACTTCTTGGGTTGAAGTCGGACAAGATTCTCGGAATTTTCAGTGACAGCCATTTGCCGTTTACGGTGGATAGGAACAACGATAAAGCACTTCAAGACTCAGTTCCTACCTTGGCGGAGATGGCGAAGGTTGCAATTGATAACTTGAAGGATCATAAGGGTGGTTTCTTACTTCAAATCGAGGGTGGAAAGGTTGACCATGCTGGTCACGCTAACGACCTTGGGGGGCATTTACACGATCAAATCGCCTTTGAAGAGGCAGTTAAAGTGGCGATTGAGTTTGCCAGACAAGATAAAGAGACATTGGTGATTATCACCTCCGACCATGCCACGGGCGGACCTTCGGTGAATGGGGCGGGCGAAGAATACTTTGACACCACTGCTGCCCTTGCGTCTTGGGCGGGAATCAAGTCGTCGTATGGTTCGGTTTTTGATCTGATTGGAAAGAAAGCTTCTGTTTCTTCTGTTCAAGATGTGATCAAATCAACCATGGGCTACGGTCTCAAGGAAGTTGAAGCCAAGGTGGTTGCAGATACGATTAATGGCAACTCACCTTTTGCCATGCTTGAACTTCAAGGAACTAAGAACTCAGTGCTCGCACTGGTCCTTCAGAATTACACCAAAGTTGGCTGGACAAGTCTCAACCACACCAGTGA
>JAPLCS010000285.1 GCA_026392145.1 Fimbriimonadales bacterium
AAAGTAGTCAACTCAACTATGATGATTGCTCAGAATGAGAAGTTGAGGGCCTTTGCGACAAGTAAATTTAAGACGCTACTCCTCGAAGTTTCGCGAGATCCTGCGATGCTTGTCTGGCTCGATGGTCAAGATAATATTAAAGGACGTGCGAATGAGAATTTTGCCCGAGAACTCTTCGAATTGTTTACATTAGGTGTGGGACATTACGAAGAAAAGGACATTCAGGAAGCGGCGCGAGCTTTTACAGGATGGAGTTTCGTTCGTGGAAAGGGCTCTAAGTATGCACGTGCCGAATATCTGTTTAAGCCCGCACTTCACGACACTGGCTTAAAAACTGTTTTAGGCAAGTCGGGAAATCTGACTGGAGAGGACGTTATCGACCACGTTTGCAGTTTGCCAAGGACCGCTGAGTTTATTGTTCAAAAGTTGTGGAATTGGTTTGTCTATCCTCATCCACAACCAGCAACGTTGAAACCATTTATTGATGGGTTTATCAAGTCTGATCTGGATATCAAGGTGCTTTTGCGACAGATTATGACCTCTGAGGAGTTCTACTCAGAGAGGTCAGTTCGGATGGTGGTGAAAAACCCTGTTGATTTTTGCCTGACTACGTTGAGGGCTATGGGTATTGGGGAAACTATTGCTCAGGGTCTTGCCTCTGTGCCGCCTATGGATGACGAAGATGCTCGACAAACTGCATTAAAGAGCAAAATTGGGATTGCTGTTGCATGCAGTCAAGCGATGAAGAATCAAGGAATGTGGTTGTTGTTCCCTCCCGATGTGTCGGGTTGGAAGCCGGGAGAAGCGTGGATTACTTCCGCGACAATGGTAGAGCGAATTAACTGGGCGAATCGAATCCTCGGCACGACTGGTCGGGGAACTTTGGGAAGGTATCCAATCTTTAACCTTTTGAGTGCTGATACGACCCCGATGGGAATTGCACAAAAGCTCTGCTCTATTTATGATGCACCTATCAAAGGCAGAAAATTGGTTTTACTTGCCGAGGCTGCTGAGAAAGCAATGGCAGGTGAGCCGTTAACTCAGAAAAACGCACCTCTAGTTGCATCTACTGTAACCAAGCTAATTTTTGGAACCCCAGAGTACCAATTCGCATGAACCTTGATAGGTTACGGCAATGGTAAGTGTTATCTCGCCAGAACGGTGGAAGATATGGTGTGAGAGGCATCAGTTACCGGTAGCGGAAAGTCTATTTAGCTCGAGCACTTGTTATTTTGGCTTCGGAATGAGATCTAGGCCCGGAACTTTACTTGTTACTTCGACGCAAATGATTCACCAATCTTATTCGGTGAGGGACACCTATTGGGCAATGTTTGAAAAACCTGAAAGGGTTGTTGCGGACGTGAGTGGAATCAAATCAGTTCAAACTGTTATGCTACCGCTTTGGCTTCAGATAGCTCACACTACCGGTAAGGGGGCAACCTTGATCGAGTTTATAGATGGCAGTACTTGGGAGTTGGTAATTCACGAAGTTGAAAGCGAGTTTATTGAAACAGTGTGTCGTCTTACCGGATTGAAAAATCCTTCCGATAAGACGATTGGTTAGTTAGTTGGTGCCTTTTTTACATCGAGGCGGATCATCACGTAGCCGTCTATTTGGAAATGTTCCACTCGGATTTTATGGTCTCCACCCAGGTGCACTTTTGCCTCATAGGCGGTTGGTCCTTGGTATTTCCAAGCGTCAATGATGAGGGCCCCGTCTAGATACACTTTGACTCCGTCATCTGTCGTAGTTGTGATGACATAGTCACCAGGTGCGATGCTGAATGTGCCTTCGGCAGTGGTTCCAAAGTAACCCTTTTTGACTTCGGGTGGAAATGCAGCGGGACCCGTAAAATCAAGTTTCCGGCGCCTGAGGAATGCAAACGGACTCTTTGCAACTTCTCGGAACATACCTAGTTTGGTGCGGGGGTCAGACTTTTCATCCCATTGGAAGAAACTCACCACCCAACTTATATCTAAGTCAAACGCCTTCCATCCAAATGTGATTGGAGTTCCTGCTGGGCTTGCTATTCCCCGGTAGTCAACGGTGCGACCTCCAACGTATTCGAGCGCGAGGTCTTTTTCTGGTTGCTTTATGTCGTTCTTGACCCAGATCACTCCCGGCACATTGCCGGACTTTGATTTAGACTCAAGACCGATTAGTTTCTTAGCTTTCCATGTGCCTTTTGGACCGAGAATTTCTAGTTTTCGCCAGCCGTCTTCGACTTCCTTTGTTTCCACTAGTTTGGGTTGCTGCCCTGTGTAGGGACCCCATTCGTCCACTAAGATGGTTTTCCTTCCGCCTTCATTTGGTTTGAGGAATGGCCACTTACCTCCTGTTAAACGTTTTGGAGATTGGGGGTAGAGACCCTCATCGTCTTTCGGGTCCCAGTCCATGGGACCGAATTGAGTTGGCATTGGCTCCACTCGATTCTTGGCTGCTTCTGCGGTTTTGGGAATTTTCGGGTCGTTTGCTTTGCAGTGAACGCAGTTATCAATAATCTTTATTCCTTTGGAGTCTTCTGATACTTGGAATAGCGAGTTGAACGTCGTGTTTCGTTCGAAGAGAAGGTTCGTCGTTCTTTTGATATCTAGGGCAGTTGTTTGGGAATAGAAGTTATTGGAGGTTATTGACCAGTCACGACTCTTAGTGTCTCGATGTTTGGGATAACCCCAATTAGGGTCTTCGCTGGCATTTGCCCAGATTTGAATGTCCTTTTGATTTCCCGCAAATGAGTTCTCTTCGACTTTGTTGTTTTGGCCATGCTCGTGGGCAATTCCAACTTCGCAGTCGGTAATTAGGTTTGAGGCGATGAGTGTGTCGTAGCTGTAGCCTGTCCAAAACCCGTGCCAGCACTCTTTGATTCTGTTGTTAACGAACTGATTGCGGCTAAATGTCGCTTCTATTCCATTGGTTGGAGCGAAGCTGAAGTCATTGCCATACACGACATTATCGTTGCAGCCACCTTCACCTTTATCCATCGTGGATTGACCTGCCCAGAGGAAAAATCCATCGCCGCTGTGGGTGACGGAATTGTATGCAAAAAGGTTTTTATTCGACTGCTCGTAGATGAGGATCCCTGCTGAATCTTGTCCACGTTGATACACGCCGTGTGAGTAGCCCCGGACACAGTAGTCAATGTTGTTGTGCATGACTTTGTTGTTGCTGGAGCGATACATTCCGAGCCCGATTCCGCTCAGATAAGAGAGGTTGGAATTCCAGATGAGCCCCTTGTTTGATCTCATCAGCATGAGACCGCATTGACCTCCGGTCACGGTAAGACCTTTGACTTCAAATCCATTGACGTCTTTTAGATAAGCACCTGCTCCGTACCTTAGCCATTCGTCCTTTTCATTTTGGTGGAAGCTCATCCAATCTGATAGGTCTTCGCGCTCTGGAGTCGATAGTAGTTTTTGTTTCCAATTGAAGCTAAAGTTGCAATCAACTAACTTCAGATTTTCACATTTCTCTGCCAACAGGGCGACCTTGTATCCTTTCACGGTGAGGTTTTTAATGACTATGTTTTTGCCAGAAACTTGGACACCAAGTCCTTTTCTTTGGTCGGGTTCGGTAGAGCTAGGTGTGCCGGAAAGTACAAACCCGGTGAAGTCCAGAGTGATGTTATTGCCTTTTATCACGATGGCGGGGCTGTTGAGATTTTCGTTGGTTTCGACCAGGTAGGCACCCGGTTTCGGTTTAGTTGTCGTGGTGAATGTAAACTTCGGCGACTGAAGGGCAATCGAAATCAATCCAGCGAGAATCATAATTTCATTAAAGCAGAGTTGAACCCGCTTTAGGTTAGGTTACTTACGATCAATTTTCAACTTATTTGATGCCTGTCATGACAATGCCTTTGACAAAGTATCGTTGTCCGAGGAAGAAGAGCACCATGATTGGAATCATGACCAGCACTGAACCAGCCATCAGTAGCTCCCATTGGTTTTGATTTAGAGCACGGTAGGTTGCGAGACCGAGTTCCAGAGTTTGATTCTCGGGGCTATTGAGAATGACAAGTGGCCCCATGAAGTCCTTCCAGTTGTAAATGAAGGCGAAGATTCCAACCGTTGCCATTGCTGGACCCATGTTGGGGATAAGTAGTTTCCAGAAAATTGTTGCGTGATTTGCGCCGTCAATAAGCGCAGCTTCATCGATATCTCGGGGAATTCCCATGAGAAACTGCCTGAGAAGAAAAATATTGTAAGCCCCGCCACCGAAAAACGCGGGGATGGTCATCGGATAGAACGTATCGATCCAGCCTAGATATTTCCAAAGGACATATTGTGGAATCATGGTGACGATTCCAGGGAGCATCATAGTGCTTAGCAACAGCATGAAGAGTTGGTCTCTACCTCTGAATTTGAGCCTTGCAAATGCGTAGGCAACTAGGCTCGAACTGATCATAACGCCCAGTGTGCTCACAAATGCGATGATTACCGAGTTTCTGAAGAAAAGGAGAAAAGGAGCGTTCGGGTTGGAAAGCACCTTCTGATAATTTTCCCACGTCAATCCTTTTGGCCATGCCCATGCTGAACTTCCCGCTAGTTCTCCGGGGGTCTTTAGAGACATGACAATCATCATGTAAAACGGTGTGAGGGAAAGCACCACTCCAATGAGCAAAACCATCCAGAGGAGGGCTCGGAGAATTTTAGCTGTGAGCTCCGCTCTGGCGGTAACTTTTTTCCAGTCTTTGGCTAAGGCGTCGGGATTGACTACTGATTTGCTCATTGTTTTCCTCCTGTGTACTTTGCGTTCCTCATCCTCATTTTGCGTCCGCCTCGTAGTAGACCCATTTGCTGGCTTTGAACTGCACTAAGGTGATTGCCATGACGACGAAGAACAGCACCCATCCTAAGGCACTGGCGTAGCCCATTCGTAGGTTTTGGAAGGCGTTACCGAATAGATGGAAGACGTAGAATCGGGTTGCATCGTTTGGCCCTCCGTTTGTCATTACAAAGGCTTGGGTGAATGCTTGGAAGGCACCGATGAGACCTGTGATTAAGATGAAGAAAATCGTAGGTGTCAACAGCGGGAGAGTGACATTTTTGAATCGACCCAAGATACCAGCACCATCTAGAGTTGCGGCTTCATAGTAGTACTGCGGAATGCCTTGGAGACCAGCTAGAAACACGACGGTTCCGCCTC
>JAPLCS010000182.1 GCA_026392145.1 Fimbriimonadales bacterium
ACAACTTCGAAAAAACATAACAGTACTGAACACCTTGGTATCGTAACTCACCCTCAGCCGCGTTTTTCGGACCCTCGGATGTCATTTTGTCCGAGATGTTAACTGTTTGGTACTCGAACTGAATTTGGCCAGATTGCTTGGCGTTCTCAGTCACATCAGACTGTGCAGACGCTACGCCCGAAATCAGCAGGGCAAATAAGAAACTTTGTTTTGTTCTCATAAACTGATGTGTAAGTCTGTGGTAAATCAATTGACCACAGACTAGATTAACACTTGTTCATAAATCCGACATTTATCGATTCGGAATGTGTCTTCGTGTAGACACATACCACGACAGTCAACGTTGCTGTAGTACCTCGTTGTTCCAATCTGGGGCGTCGATGTAGAAGTGCATTTATTGCATCCGTACGTTTAGATACTCCCACAGTCATTCCACGAATTAGGATCGTGTGTCGTCTTGTGGGATTTTGTACCGCTAACCCCAGAGAGATTGATGCAAGCAAATGGCGGAGCAGTTCGAGTAACTAGCTGATATGACCAGCAT
Source organism: Fimbriimonadales bacterium (assembly GCA_026392145.1). Classification (GTDB taxonomy): domain Bacteria; phylum Armatimonadota; class Fimbriimonadia; order Fimbriimonadales; family Fimbriimonadaceae; genus Fimbriimonas. The sequence goes on from JAPLCS010000182.1 coordinate 545, forward strand.
CAACCGGCCATGGAAGTCGCAATTGCACCAAAAAGTAAGGAACTTGCAACTAGCTTTTATCGAGTCATTGGACAACCGTCGGTTCGACCGGATCAATTGGACAAGTTTCTGATGAGTCTGCAACCGCGGTAGCAGTTAGCATCAGGAGGAAAGCTGTCAGAGCGAGCAGAATGCTCGAACATAGTTGCTTATTTTGGAGTTTCATAGCTGTCTCGGTAAGAGTCATCTCTTACAGGACAATTATAGGACATTACTCCTGAAAAATGTAACTCTGTTACCCATTCTTCTATAAAAGATTGATTCCCGGAACCTCGTACAGGTCGAGCCCTCGCATAAAATAACCGTGATGGCGTTGCCCAACTGGATCCAGACACAAAGACATATCCTTTTTCTCGGATTCATTTTCGTTGGATTTGCCGTGCTATCGCTCTCTGCCACCCACTACTATTTGAACGACGTCAAGCATTCGCTGCCATGTCTGAGTGCAATTTGTGGAAAGCTCAACACAGATCCCCTCAGATCTGTACTCGGCATTCCAGTCTCTATTCTCGCCTGTTTCGCAATTTTCGCGATACTCACTCTCGGACTCAAGCACTCCGTAACAGGCTTGAACAAACTAGAGTCCCAGATATGGCAACTCTTGAACGCCGGTACCTCCATTTGGTCTGGAGTCTACGTGGCGTACGTCCGGCTTAAGTACGGAGGGTTCTGTNNNNCGCCGTGGGATTTTTTTCAGTTGCGTGGTGTTCGCTTTGGCTGACCCCCAAGATTTTCAATGCGCCAAAAAACGTTATTTGGAACTCCGTCGCAGCTGTGGTTGCTTCAATCGTGCTGACCCAGTTCTTTGTTCAAAGCCAGGTGGGCTACCCAGCGAATCCAAAAAAAATTCGGTCAATCGGAGGCTCGCGTTTCTTTCAAAAATCACACAAAGTAAGCGAGGCCTCCGTCCGAGACCGCGCTACTTATGCCCTCTTCATTGATTTCGAGTGCAACACCTGCCGAACGCTGCTCAAAAAAATGCTTTCTCGGGACGCTGATCTGTACTTGTTCACGAGTGCGAAGAGGTCTGCATACCACGAGGAAGCATACAAACTCTTGCTTGGAATTCGCGACGTCAGAAAGCGGTCCCAATTCCTGCGACTTCTGCTTGAAGATGAATCCTTTGATGTGCATCGATTACAAAAAGCACGAGACCGAGTGGGTGAGTTTCCGGTTGTGCGAATCACACCCAATGATTTTGATCGAGACGTCTTGCTGAGTCAAGAAATCGATCAGAAGATGACTCCAGCAGTGATCCGAGAGGACCGTGAAGGAGTAACTTTATTACCATCGATTGAAGTCGAGAAATGGTAATAAAGTTTCTTACTGAGCTTAGCCCTTCTGGGCTTCGGCGCCACCAACAACTTCCAAAATTTCTTTTGTAATCGAAGCTTGTCGCTCTCGGTTGGCTTTCAAAGTCAATGTCTGAATCATCTTGCCCGCACTGTCCGTGGCGGCAGTCATGGCCGTCATCTTAGCTCCAAACTCAGAAGCAGTCGACTCAAGCAAAGCCTGCCAAACCAACGTCTGGAAGTAACGAGGAAGCAAGGTATCCAAAACAACTTCCGCACTTGGCTCAAATTCAACTTCACCACCAACCGATGAACCCTCACTCGCAGGAGCCTCAATCGGAAGCAACTGAACCGTCTGAGGAATCTGTCGGATAGCTGAAATGAACTTGGAGTAAACAACGTAAACCGCATCGACTTCGCCAGATTCAAAAAGCTCACGAGCCTTTCGAGTGATCGCAACCGCATCTGGCAGTTGAGCTCCAGCCGAAGGCGCCGAATAGAAATCTACGATGTCATATCCGCGCTTGCCAAAAAACTGATTCGCTTTCTTACCGTAGGCAATCAGCTTCACTGGTGCCGAAACAGTCTTAAAGAAGTCGGTAGCCTTTCTTAAAATAGAAGTATTAAACGCACCCGCCAAACCACGATCCGAAGTCATGACAATCACGAGAACGTTCTTCACATCCCGCTTGGTTAGCAGAGGGTGAGCAGGTAGCTGACCAGAAGCAGACATACTCGTCATGATGTCCTTCAACTTGTCAGCATATGGGCGAGCCTCAAGCACACGGTCGGTCGCTTTTTTCAGTCGCGCTGCCGCAACCAACTTCATCGCTTTCGTGATTTGTTGGATGTTCTTAGCCGTTCTGATGCGTTGACGAATCTGCTTGAGGGTTGCCATCTTTTCTTACTTATTTGCCAAAGGAGTCGGCGAACTGTTGAATACCAGCCTTCAGCTGATCTTCGGTTTCCTTCGAAATTGCCTTGGTCGATCGAATCGACTCAACTACCTGGCTGTAATTGTCGTGGATGTGCTTAAGAACACCAGATTCAAATGCCTTCACCTGGTCGTTAGCAATGGTGTCAAGAACACCCATCGAACCAGCGTAAATTGCAATAATCTGATCAACAACATCCATCGGCGAAACCAAGTTTTGCTTCAGAAGTTCAGTCAATCGCTGACCTCGAATAAGCTGCATTTGAGTCGCCTTGTCCAAGTCCGACGCAAACTGAGCAAACGCAGCAACGTCTCGGAACTGCGCCATTTCAAGCTTCAGCTTCCCAGCAACTTGCTTCATCGCCTTAATCTGAGCGTTTCCACCAACCCGGCTAACCGAGATACCTACGTTAATAGCAGGTCGAACACCAGCAAAGAACAAGTCTGGCTCAAGGTAAATCTGACCGTCCGTAATCGAAATAACGTTGGTCGGAATGTACGCCGAAACGTCTCCAGACTGAGTCTCAATAATCGGAAGCGCAGTAAGCGATCCCGCGCCTCGCTCATCAGAAAGCTTAGCCGCTCGCTCCAGAAGTCGGGAGTGAAGGTAGAAAACGTCTCCAGGATAAGCTTCTCGTCCCGGTGGTCGTCGAAGAAGAAGCGAAACCGCTCGGTAAGCCTGAGCCTGCTTTGTCAAGTCATCGTAAATAACCAAGGCGTGCATACCGTTGTCTCGGTAGTACTCACCAATCGCCGCACCGGCAAACGGAGCAAGGTACTGCTCAGCGTTCGAATCAGAAGCAGCCGCAAGAACGATCGTTGTATAGTCCAACGCGCCATTCTCTTCCAAAGTTTTTACAACTCGAGCAACGTTCGAAGCCTTCTGACCGCATGCAACATAGATACAGTAAACAGGCTCGCCACCCGCTTCGTGGGTCTTCTTCTGGTTGATAATGGTATCAATACAAATCGCGGTCTTACCAGTTTGTCGGTCGCCAATAACAAGTTACCGCTGACCCTTTCCAATCGGAATCATCGCGTCAATCGCCTTGATACCGGTCTGGAGAGGCTGAGTGACCGGCTGTCGGTCAACAACACCAGGAGCAATCGTTTCCAAGAGTCGGAACTCATCAGAAGCAATCGGACCCTTGTTGTCGATAGGCTGCCCGAGAGCGTTCACAACTCGTCCGCAAAGTGCCTTACCAACAGGGACTTGGATAATTCGTCCAGTTTC
>JAPLCS010000091.1 GCA_026392145.1 Fimbriimonadales bacterium
GATGGGCGGCATGGGCGGCGGCATGATGGGCGGCATGGGCGGCGGCATGATGGGCGGCATGGGCGGCGGCATGGGCGGCGGCAGGATGGGCGGCGGCGGCATGATGGGCGGCATGGGCGGCGGCATGGGCGGCGGCATGATGGGCGGCGGCATGGGCGGCGGCATGATGGGCGGTTTCTGGCGCAACGGTGGAATGAGATAAGTCTGCTGAAAGAGAAAGGTTTAGTATTAGGAGTTCAAATGGGAAGGAATAAGAGGAATTTGGTAGTAGCGCTTTCGCTGATCTCAGTCTTAACGTCTGGGATTGCGAATGCTCAAGGAAACGATGCGCGACTGAAGGTTAACCTGAAAGATGCAGATTTGCTCACAGCAACCAAAATGATTGCTGAGCGAACTGGAGTTCAGTTCTACTTTAAGTCACAGAAGGCATTTAATCGAGTCACGTTGCAGGTTGAAAATCAAACTGCGGATGATGTCATTCGATTCATTTGCGATGCTGCTGGCGCTTATGTTATGAAGAATGATGCGGGAGTCTATGTGATTTCTGCCGATGCTCCTGTGACGGAATCGGTGGTTGCAGAAGGCAAGACCAAAGCGCGGATTTTCCGAAAGGTTAAGATGCTCCACGCTGGAGCGGACGACATCTTTAACCGAGTTGTCCTGAACCGAATGCTCGACCCCATGGCAAAGCAAAAAGAGCTTATGCGAGCCATTGATCTCGTCAAGGCGAACAACCTTTCCAACGGACTCTCAAACTCTCCAGCCTACAACTTGTATGATCAATTTGTAGGAACAAACCAGTTCACTCCCAAGCCACAAGCTACTGCGTCAACACCTACTGCTGGAAATGAAGGAAATTCAATCGAACTTCCTGGTGAAAAGTCCAAGCAAATGGGCGGCATGATGGGCGGCGGTGGCATGATGGGCGGCGGCGGCATGATGGGCGGCGGCGGCATGGGCCAAGGTATGGGTGGCGGCATGGGCGGCGGAATGGGCCAAGGTATGGGCGGCGGCATGGGCGGTGGCATGGGTCAGGGCGGTGGAAGCCTTGTTCCTGGTCAAGGTCTCGTTCCTGATACGATTGATCACATTTCGTTTGATCCAACCGATAACAGTCTTATCATTCAGGGAACCAGCGAAGATGACATCAATACTCTGCAGAACATCATTGCGCAGTTTGACGTTGCGCCGAAGCAGGTTCAAGTGCGAGTTGAGTTCATCACCACCTCTGAAAATCTTGACCGATCCCTTGGTTTTGGAATTGAGTACAACCGAGGTTCCTTGGTTGCTGGAATGAACCAACAAGACTTCATTCGGGCTTCTGACCCAGTGTTCTTGACTTACGCAACTGGTGATGCAGTTCTAAGACTTAGAACCCGACTCTCGGAAGGTTCTGGACGAGTTGTCACTGCTCCGACTCTGAGAACGTTGAACAACACACCAGCAATGGTGAGTGCGTTCACCACAGACTACATTCTGTCGGCTCAGACGCAGGTAACTCAAGGAGTTTTGAATACCGTAGTCAATCCATTACCAATTCAGGTTGGAACGTTCTTGACGGTTAATCCTCGAATTAACGGCGACGGATACATCACGATGGGACTTTCACCCAACGTGGCTGGGATTACCGGAACTCGATCAGTTGCATTGTCAAACAACGTAACTTCTGATCTTCCGATTATCACGCAACAATCTGTAAGTGCAGTTGTTCGAATCAAGAACCGGGACACCATCGTTATCGGTGGTATGAACACGGAAAGTGTCAACACGACAGTTAACCGAGTTCCAGTTCTGGCTGATTTGCCAATTCTTGGTCAATTCTTCCGAAGAACTGCTAAGGGTAAGACATCAAGTGAACTCTTGATTTTCGTTACTCCAACGATTATCGAAGAAGACGAAGAAGGACCACTTCCTTAACTTCTCCTGAGGTGAACAACAAGGGCAGTGTCCGGTAACGGCCACTGCCCTTTATCTATTTATAACAATCGAAACTTAAGATAATGATGCGAGCATGGACATTGATTGGAATGATGGGGGCGGGGAAGACCACCATTGGGCGTATGCTTGCTGAACTGTCGGGTCGCGAATTTGTGGATACAGATGTCCTGATTCAAAATAGGTTAGGTAAAACGATTCCCAAGATTTTTGAATTCTACGGAGAACCGACCTTTCGAGAGCATGAATCCTCAATCGTTCAATCTCTGACACCGGGGCCCTCTGTGATTTCAACTGGAGGAGGAGCAATCATGAGACAAGAGAATTGGGATCACCTGTCCTCTATTGGCGAATTGATTTATCTTCAATCGAGTCCCGAGGTGTTGAAGGAGAGGCTTCGAAACTCAAAGCGCAAGCGTCCGTTATTACTGACAGAGAATTGGGAAGACACCTTTGACGCTTTGTTTGAAAATAGAAAGACAATTTACGAGAAGGCGAGTGTCGTGATTAACCTGGATGATATTGATGTCGCCGATGCTGCCCTAAAGGTTTACAACACTTTAATTGAGCTTGAACGAGGGCGTGGAGGTGTGACGACCTGATGATTACTGTTCAAACTCACCATGGGTTCTATTGTGTGAAATTTGAACCTTTTGAGAGAAGTGATTTTTTCACCATCACCGATGCTCATGTGGCGAAGCTTTATCCGAACTTGCGAGTTGATCTGATCCTTGAACCAGGCGAGTCTTCCAAGGATTTTGTTCATTATCAGCAAGTTATTGCCGCTCTCGCGGATGCCAGAGTGCAGCGAAAGTCTACAGTGGTTGCATTAGGCGGGGGTGTGATTGGTGACTTGGTGGGTTTTGCGGCTGCAACGTACATGCGGGGCATCCGATTTATTCAAGTGCCAACGACCTTGCTGGCACAGGTGGATTCTTCGGTTGGTGGCAAAGTAGGTATTGACTTGCCTCAGGGAAAGAACTTGGTTGGTGCTTTCTATCCTCCTTGCGAGGTGATTGTTGATACGCGCTTTATACAAAGTTTGCCACTCAGGGAGTTTCGTTGTGGACTGGCAGAAGTACTGAAATACGGACTCATTCTTGACCAAGAACTTTGGAACCAATTGATCGCTTCACCGCTCACTGCTTTGAGTACGGAGTTAAGTTCTGTGATTGAGCGATGTATTCGACTGAAGGCTGATGTTGTTGAGTCTGATGAGTTTGAGACGAAGGGAGAGCGAGCCAAACTAAATTTTGGACATACCGTGGGGCATGCAATAGAAGTGCGGACAGGATACGAGAAGTACACGCATGGTGAGGCGATTTCGTTGGGAATGGTGGCCGAGTCTTGGATTGCTGAGAAGATGGGAATCGCTAAGAGGGGACTTTCGGAAGCGATTCAAACCGGATTAGTTCAAAACGGCCTTCCTGTTCGAGGTTTGCTTGGAGGAAATCCTTCTGACCTAGTACAATCCATGAAACTGGACAAAAAATCTGAAAACGGAACGCTGGTAATGAGCTTAGTTACTGATATTGGAACTTGCGAGTTGGTGAAAGATGTACCTGAGTCCGTCGTAGTAGAAGTGCTCAGTGAAATGTCCGATGATGCTGGAATGTAGGTGACTGCCTAGGAACTCAAAAAGGAGAAGGTTCGTTGATGAAAGAGTTGAGAGTCATTTTTGCCATATTCCTGTTCTTGTTCTTGGTGATTGGCAATTTGTATTACCTGTATGCCTATGAGAATGGCTCTATCGCCCAGCACACCGCTATTTTCAACACCGGAGCAATGAAGGTCTTTTTGGGAGTTTTAACTCTCGTCACCTTTTTGTTCATGTTTTTGCCTCTCAAGGGTGATGATTTATCGGATGGTGATGAACCGCAATGATAGGCAAAACCCTTGCAGTAAGATACGAAATAAATGCTCAAGTCAATGATGGGCCGATGTTCCGAATGTATTCTGCACGGGATCGATTGACGGGCAGGAATGTCGGTATTCGAGAAATCAAGGAGCCATTTAACTCCGAGGTAAGTTTCATCAATGCTTTGGCAAAATCGTTGCCGAGCCTTCAAGTGAGTCATCCGGCACTTGAATTTTTGCACGAAGTCGTTGAGGAAGAACACCAGCGCTATTTGATTTCTGAGATGCCCAAAGGTTCGTTACTCACGGAACGTATTAAGAGATTTGCTCCCTTTACGGTGCCGGTTTCGCTTGCAACTACTCAGGGAATTCTTGAGGGGCTGGATGTACTTCATCAAGCGGGGATTGCTCATGGAGATGTCGGGGCGCACAATGTTATCGCCACTCCAGATGGGAGTGCCAAGCTGCAACTTGGTGGTGTTTGGAAGACTTACTCTGAAAGCAGGACGGCTGGAGCGGCGGTGCTTCCTTTGATGGCTCCTTATTTGGCGCCAGAAGTGTGTCAGGGAGCCAACCCAAGTGCTCAAAGTGACCTGTATAGTGTTGGCATTGTCTTGTTTCAATTGTTGACGGGGAATGTGCCTTTTATTGGCGAAACCCCAACTGCCACTACGGTGAGGCACTTGCAGAGTCCGGTGCCTAGTTTAAGGGGCTTGAACGCTTCTATTCCTGTGGCCGTTGAGATGTTGGTGCACAAACTGTTGGCCAAAAATCCTGACGACCGTTATCAGTCTGCGAAGGATGTGCTGAATGAGGTCAATACCATTATTGATCAGATACGGTTTGGGAAGAATCCTGCTGCGCGAAAAGACACAGGTTCAAGTTCGCCGGTGATGGAAACTGTGCCGAAATTGAGAAAATCAGCAGGTAACGAGAAGTTTTCCAAGCCGAAACCGAAGCTAGAACCTTCCGAAGAAAAAACGAAACGTGTGCGGGATGGTGATATTCCAAGTTGGTTATTAGGTTTACTTGCTGTCACTTTTTTGAGCGCGTTAGGGGTGATTATTGCTTTTGTGGTGTTCTTAACCCAAAAGCCTCGGGAAATGAAAATGCCCAACATAGTGGGTGTGAATGTCAACAAGGCTCGCGAGGATTTGCGAAAACTCAAGTTAAATTTGAAAATTGTTTCGAAGGAAGCGAGCGATCGTGTAGACATCAACAAAATCATGCAGACGAGTCCCGAACCGGGGCAGATGGTACGAGAGAACGGTACTGTTGATGTTGTGGTGAGTTCTGGAACTCGAATTGTCCAAGTCCCTAACCTGCTGGGAATGACGGCGGATGAAGCGAAAGAAGGGCTAGGCGCTTTGAATTTGGAAATCGACGGTAAGCCGTCGAGAATCACGGATTTAGATCATCCTGCCGGCTCCATTGTTCGTCAGTTACCGGAACCTGATAAAAGCGTTCCTCGATTTTCCAAGGTGAGGATTTGGATTGCTGCTCCTGAGGGAGCTGCTCCAGACAGTCTTCCTGGCGAGACTGAAGCCCCTCCGTCGGTTGCTGCGCGTAGCTTTGTGCTTAATCATGTAGTCAAAGGTGTCGATTGGAATGTGTCGGTACGAATTGAAATTGAAGATGAATCGGGAACTCGTAAAGTGTACGAAAAGAGGCATGATCCAGGGGACAAAATTACGGTTCGGGAAATTGGTTACGGCACAAAGGCAACATTTAGGGTCTACTATGACGAAGATTTGAGAGAGGAAAAGGAAGTTGCTACGTCTACAAGACCTGCCACCGGTCCTGCCAACAAAGCGGAAAGTGGTCGAACTGGTGGGAATGGTGTGCCCGCTCCTCAGACTCCATAGAATCATAAAATCATGAAATACGAACTTGCTCCATCGGTTTTATCGTTCGATTTGACATCGCTCTCTAGCTCGGTACCTAGGCTCATTGCGGCGGGTGCTGGAATTGTGCATCTGGACGTGATGGATGGTCAGTTTGTGCCTCCTATTACATTTGGTGCCGCATTGGCGAGTTCGTTGCGAAAGCATACAGATGCTCCGATGGAAGCTCATTTGATGGTGATGGATCCTGAGCGGCAGTTTGACGCGTTTCAAGAGGCTGGATGTAAGCGAATCGTGTTTCATTACGAAGCTACTAAGCATGCCCATCGATTGGTCCAAGACCTGAAGTCTCGCGGACTGGATGCTGGGATTGCCATTAATCCAGGGACACCTTCTGAGGTCCTGGATGCGGTGATAGGGGACTTGGATATGGTGCTAGTGATGACAGTGAACCCTGGCTGGGGAGGTCAGAAATTCATAGCGTCTACGTTGGAAAAAATTGCTCGCGTTCGGGCTTTGCGTCCGGATATGGATATTCAAGTTGATGGTGGCATCGACCCAAGTACGATTGGACAAGTGATAGAGGCGGGAGCGAATAGCTTTGTGGTTGGTAGTTACCTTCTTAAGCCGCCAACTCTTGAGGAAGGTGTGAAATCGATTTTAGAAAAGTTCCCCTTAAGCTAATCACTACTGTCTCAATGGCACTTGCTATTGGGTTGGTCATGGGGTGGCCGTGGATATTAGGACCTAAGCCCGCAGAAAATGCTTCGGTGGAAGCTAAACTTAGCTTCTTAAAGGGAGGCGGAGTCCTTGTAGGGTTTACGATACTTTTTTTAGCTGTTGCGATGGCAGGTTCCATGATTATTGCTCGGCTTGCAAGAGAGGATTACGCGGCGGAAGTTGATTCGAATTTGAGTGAACTTATTGCTGGGACCCAAGATGACTTGAAAAAGAAAAAGAATGACCACAACTGACGATATTCTCAACGAGCAGTGGATGCGGAGAGCAGTTGAACTTTCCAAGAAAGGACTTCCTGCACCCAATCCTCACGTTGGGTGTGTTATCGTCAAAGACGGTCAATTGGTTGGTGAGGGGTTCCATGAATTTGCGGGTGGTCCCCATGCTGAAGTCGCGGCATTAAAGCAAGCCGGAAGCCGAGCGTCGGGTGCCACGGTGTTTTGTACCCTTGAACCCTGTAACCATCATGGCCGAACTCCGCCATGTTCGGAAGCACTGGTGCGAGCCGGGATTCGGGAGATATATTTTGCATGTTCTGATCCGTATCCTGTTGCGGCTGGGGGAGGAGGTGCACTTGCCGAAGCTGGAGTGAAAATTCATCGGGGATTGTTGGAGTATGAGGCCAAGTTGGCGAACCAGCAATTTCTTTTTTCCGTCATGAATCAGCGGCCTTTGGTTACGGTGAAAGTTGCCATGACCTTGGACGGAAGAACGACGAACGCGAACGGTGAGAGCAAGTGGATTACATGCGAGGAGGCTCGAAGAGATTCTCAAAGGCTTAGAGCTGTCTGTGGCTCGGTACTCATTGGATCTGTGACGGCTCAAAAAGATCGTGCAAGGTTGACCGTTCGAGATTGGCCAGTGAAGAATCAACCTTTGCGGGTAGTGATTGATCGAAAGAGGAAGTTGTCATCGGTATTGCCGGTGTTTGATGATACAGCACCTAGTTGGTGGGTCTCTGAAGGCGAACTTGAGTGGAATGAGGATGGATTGAACTTGAATTCACTCCTGTCGGAATTATATGAACGAGGCGTTCGGGGCGTCA
>JAPLCS010000031.1 GCA_026392145.1 Fimbriimonadales bacterium
ATGCAGATCATGTCATGGGAATGGATGATTTGCGATCGATTTGTGTGGTCGAAGAACCATCGGTGCGTGTGCATACATTGCCTCGTTACCAGGATGATATTCGCAGAATTTATAACTATGCATTTGCCGATGCACCCCCTGGGGTTTGGTTACCTAAGTTTGACCTGAATGATGTGGGCGACTCGATTGATTCGTGTGGGCTTACCATCCATACCTTTGTCGTACAGCACGGTAAGTTTCCGTGCATTGGAGTTCGGGTGGGTGGTTATGCTTATCTGACTGATGTTAACTTTATTCCCGATGAAGTGAAGGTCAAGTTGCAGGGTCTGGACACTTTGGTTATTGATGCGGTGCGACATAAGCCACACCCTAACCACTTTCATTTTGAGGCGGCAATGGAGGCAATCAAGGAGTTGTCGCCCAAGCAGGCATTTTTGACGCACTTAAGCCATGAATATGACCATGATCACTATGAGAAGGATTTACCCGATCATGTGCGATTGGCTTTTGATGGACTTCAGATTCCTATCTATTCAACGGACGCGGTCTGAGGAGTCGATTCAAGGCTCTCAGCTTCTTTGAGCTTTGCCACGATGCTTTCTCCGCTCATGTTATCGGCGGCATCTCTGGAAAAGTGGGAGAAGATAATTTCACCGTTCGTATTGATGATAAAGGTTCCCGCGAGCATCCAGGGGTCAGAGGGTGGAATGAGTCCGCCGCGGTTGCCGCTTAACGTCGCCTGCATTCCTCGTTTGAAGGTGTTTGGATTGAGCATTTGGTTGAGTTGACCTCTTCTTAGCCCAAATTGGTCGTAGAGCGTTTTGAGTGGGTCGGAGATGATTGGCTGTGGGCTCTCCATATTGGCTCGGAAGGTTGCGGCTTCTTCGACTTTGCCCATGGATACGAACACTATGTTTTCGGTGGTGAAGTTTCTAAGCTGCGTGATTTGCTCTCTGCAGAAGATGCATCCGAAGTGCCTTAGAAAAACAAGTGCTAGGGGTTTTTCCTTGTAGAGATGAGACAGGTCCACGGATTCGCCTGAATCCAACGTGACTACGACTAATGGGGCTCGCACTAACACTTCTACGTACACGGAGCAGAATCGTCCAAAAGTTCCCTGAGTGGTTTGATTCGGGACGGATGCTTCAATTTCTTAATTGACTTGTGCTCAATTTGGCGTACCCGTTCGCGGGTGACTTGGAAGTGGCGTGCTACCTCTTCAAGAGTTCTTGGAACTCCATCGGTCAGACCGAAGCGGAGCATGATGACGTCTTTTTCGCGTTCGGTGAGTGTGTTGAGAATCGTTTCGATTTGGTCTCGGACCACGGAACGGAACGCTGAATCCATCGCCGATTCTGCGGATTTGCTTTGGATGAACTCTCCGAGGGCAAGATCGTCTGAATCGCCGACTGGAGAATCAAGGGATACGGTTCCGTGACTGGCTTGGTGGAAGTCTTTGAGCCGATCCACGGAGATATGCATCTTGTCCGAGATTTCTTTCAGGGTGGCTTCTCGTCCGAGTTCTTGTTGCATGTGGCTGGCAACTTTCATCATCCGGTTGACGGCTTCAAGGGTGTGGACGGGAACACGGATGGTTCTGCCGTGGTCGCAAATTGCTCGGGAAATGGACTGACGAATCCACCATGTTGCGTAGGTGGAAAATCTGAACCCTCGGCTTGCGTCGTATTTCTCGACCGCCCGAATGAGACCCATGTTTCCTTCTTGAATGAGGTCTTGGAGTGCAAGGCCTCTGCCAACGTATCTTTTTGCAATATTGACGACAAGTCGGAGGTTGGATTCGATGAGAAGTCGTTTGCAGTCATCACATCCCATTGACATGTGGGAGGCGAGTTCGTGCTCTTGTTCGGCTTTGAGCAGGGAGATTCGTCCAATCTTCTTGAACCACATTGGAATGGAGTCTTCGTGGTCGTGTTCAACCTCCTCATGGTGCTCATGAGTTTCTCCATCGACCTCAATGAATACTGGCCGTTGCCTCTCCAAATTTTCGGCTGCGATACAACGAGCCGGACACCTAGTTAAAAGATGCATAACTATACAAAAGGTTTATAAAAATTCAGCAAAAAAATGGAACTTTTTTTAATGAATTTTCGTTAGCCCTCTATCTTCTTTATTTTTCGAAGATTAGCGAGGTATTCCGCCAAATCTTTATCGTTGGGATGGCTTTCTGTTGGTCGCTTTCGTGTGAGGTTTTGGGTTGCGGAAAGGGTGCGTAAATTTTGCACGGCGCCTTCTACGTAGCTTTCATTGAGTGATTGGACGCGTAGGTCTAAGTTAAGGTCCACCAAGGTTTGGGTCGCGATTTCATCGTCCAAATCGGATATCCAGAGCGAAGGGCTCCCGCTCGGTGCACTGTCTCGAAATGCGGTAACGAGCGCGGTGCGAAGGCGTTCTGCCGCTGGTGTTTGGAAGATTGTATCGTCGTTCACATATCGCCAGTAGGAGCGTCGGTAACGTTCGTCGAGCAGTGCTTTGAAGATGATGGCTTCGGCGGGCAGTAGGAAAGTGAACTCTCTGATGATGGCGGTTGCTTGTTCCGCTTTTTCCTTCTTTTTGGTTTGTCGGTGGGTTTTGACTTCTCGGCGTAGGGCGGAGATGGCTGAGGTGGTGTTCTTGAGCGTTGGGTGTTGGCTTGCAATCCGCAGGAGATGGCGTTCGAGGTCAAGTTCGCTTTCGGCTTTGGCGAGCAACTTGGGAATTTCATCCCAGAAATCGCTGGAGTTGATGCCGAGGTTCTCTTCAAGCAGCCACACCTCGAAGTCGAACGGGCTTTGGCTTGATTCAATGGCTTCCTTTACCGCGTTGGCGCCTTTGAGGTTGAGCAGGGTGTCTGGGTCTTCTCCCTGGGGCAGCATGGCGATGCGGCAGGGGAGCCCGACTTCGCGGAATATTTCGATTGCTTTGAGGGCTGCTTTTTGTCCGGCTTTGTCGGCGTCGTAGCAGATGGTAACTTTGTCGACAAACCGTTTGAGCAGTCTTGCTTGGTCGGTGGCGAGTGCGGTGCCACAACTGGCGACGGCTTCGGTGATGCCTGCTCGGTGGCAAGCGATGACATCCATGTAGCCCTCAACGAGCACGGCTCGGCGATCTTTCATCATTTTGGCCTTTGCTTTGTTTAGGCCGTAGAGAATTCGACTCTTGCTGTAGAGTGGGGTTTCGCCGCTATTGATGTACTTTGGGTTGCCGTCGCCGAGAATTCGACCGCCGAAGCCGACGAGTCCCCCTTTTTCGTCCCGGATAGGGAACATGAGGCGGTTTCGGAACTTGTCAAAGTATCCGCCGTTGGAGTCGGTGTCGGTGAGGAAGAGTTCCTTGGCAAGTGCCAGTGAAACGTTTTGTTTTTTGAGGTTTGCGACGAGGGCCTCACCGTTTTCTGGAGCGAAGCCGAGTTCCCAATGATCAATTACGTCGGCGGGGAGCTTGCGTTTTTCGAGGTAGGAGGTCGGAACCGTGTGCTTTGGTAGTTGGCTGCGGAAAAAGATGAGTGCCATTTCCATGGCTGATAACTGTTTGTCTCGTTCGCTCCGATCGACTCGTTCGGACGGTGAGCGGGTGGCGAGAGTTACTCCGGCTTGGTCGGCGAGCAGTTTGAGAGCGTCGAAAAATTCGAGGCCTTGGGTCTTCATGACCC
>JAPLCS010000197.1 GCA_026392145.1 Fimbriimonadales bacterium
GCCCTGAACGTTGGACCAAAGGTATAAACGTTAGTCAATCCGAGCGCCAAAGTCTCTGCTTCAAGCTGACCACTGACCGTCAAGTAAGCCGGCTTGCCAAAAAAGTCATCTTGAGGATTTCGCTTCTTGACCTCATAACCTTTTTCGGAGTGCTCAACGCTGGTGGTGACTTGGAACATTGCGCCAGCACCTTCGCAGTCGCTCGCAGTAATGATAGGGGTATGAACATAGTGAAAACCCCGCTTATCAAAGAATTGGTGCACAGCTTGGGACAGTTGGTTCCTGACTCTGAACACAGCTCCAAAGGTATTTCCTCGAGTCCGCAGATGCGAGATTTCCCTCAAGTACTCCATCGTAGCTCCCTTCTTCTGTAAAGGATAGGTCAAAGGATCAGCTTCGCCGTGAACCACCACACCAGACGCCTTGAGTTCAACAGCTTGGCCAGCGGCAGGAGATTCAACGATTACTCCATGGAACTCAACACTTGCACCCGTACTCACACCCTTAAGCTCATCAACGGAGATTGCATCACCCTCGACGATAACCTGAATATCTTTGAAGCACGATCCATCATTCACCTGAATAAATGAGATGCCCTTGCTATCACGACGTGTCTTTACCCACCCAAAAACCGTGGTTTCAGTACCAGGAGAGAGGCTGAACAAATCCTTTATGTAAGTGCGTCGATAATCCATTTTCTGCCTTCATATCAGAATACCGTTTTAGAATAGGAATCCTAACCCATTACCCATAAACAACAAAGCCCGTCACGATGTGACGGGCTTTGTAAACTTGAGAATCGAACCTTAGTAGTCCATTCCCATACCGTCCATGCCACCACCTGGCATTGGAGCGGCCTTCTTTTCAGGCTTGTCAACCACGAGAGTTTCAGTGGTAAGAACCAAAGAAGCAATCGAAGCGGCGTTTTGAATCGTCGATCGAGTGACCTTTGCAGGATCAACAATGCCAGCCTTAACCATGTCAACGATTTCGCCAGTCATCGCGTTCAAACCAAAGCCATCCTTTGCAGCTCGAACCTTTTCAGCAATAACAGAACCTTCAAGTCCTGCATTCTTCGCAATATGTCGAAGTGGCTCTTCAATCGCTCTCTTGACAATAGCAACACCGGTCGCTTCATCGGTTGAAAGACCTTCGATGGAAAGCTTGTCAGCCGCTCTCAGAAGCGTAGATCCGCCACCAGGAACGATTCCTTCTTCAACCGCAGCTCGGGTTGCTGAAAGAGCGTCTTCGTATCGGTGCTTCTTTTCCTTCAGTTCGGTTTCAGTTGAAGCGCCAACTTTAATCACCGCAACGCCACCACTCAACTTAGCAAGTCGCTCTTGGAGCTTCTCTCGGTCGTAGTTGCTGTCGGTGTTGCCGATTTGAATCTTAATCTGTTCAATTCGACCCATGACATCTTCCTTGCTTCCAGCACCTTCGATAATCGTGGTTTCTTCTTTACTGATAACAACCTTCTTAGCCGTACCAAGCATGTCAATGGTCACATTCTCAAGCTTCACGCCAAGATCTTCGCTGATGAACTTACCGTTGGTAAGAATCGCAATATCTTCAAGCATTGCCTTTCGTCGGTCACCAAAGCCAGGAGCCTTAACTGCCGCAATCTGAAGTACACCTCGGATCTTGTTCAAAACCACTGTAGCAAGTGCATCACCTTCAATGTCTTCAGCAAGAATCAAGATAGGTCGTCGTGCAGCTGCTGCCTTTTCAAGGAAAGGCAAGAAGTCTGCTGCCGCACTGATTTTCTTCTCGTGAATAAGAATAAGAGGATTCTCCATCACCGCTTCCATTCTTTCTGGATCGGTAACGAAGTAAGGGCTGATGTAACCTCGGTCAAACTGCATACCCTCAACAACCTCAAGAACGGTTTCTCGTCCCTTCGATTCTTCAACGGTAATAACTCCGTCCTTGCCTACTTTGTCCATTGCTTCAGAAACGTGCTTTCCAACTTCTGGATCGTTACCGGCAATGGTCGCGACGAACTCAACTTGTTCCTTGTCCTTGATAGGCTGAGCGCTTGCCTTGATGTGAGCAACTACTTGCTCTACAGCCTTATCAATTCCTCGCTTTACTGCGATTGGATTTCCACCAGCGGCTACGTATCTCAGACCCTCATTAACGATAGCCTGAGCGAGAACGGTTGCCGTCGTTGTTCCGTCACCAGCAACGTCATTGGTCTTGCTTGCAACTTCTTTACAAAGTTGAGCACCCATGTTCTCATATGGATCTTCCAATTCGATTTCCTTAGCAACGGTAACACCGTCTTTAGTAATCGTAGGGCTTCCCCACTTCTTGTCGAGGACCACATTTCGGCCTTTTGGACCGAGGGTCACTTTCACTGCATCTGCGACTTTGTTAACGCCGCGCTCAAGCGCACGTCGTGCTACTTCATCGAATACAAGGTTCTTTGCTGCCATTTGTTTTCCTGTTATGTTCTAAATTGTTTTTGTTGAATCGTTGCCCGAGCAACTTACTAGCGTTAATACCGACGAGGTGGTCTTCCACCACCGCCCCGATTATCTCCGCCACCACGGTTATCTCGGTCACCACCTCGATACCCGCCGCCACCTCGGCTGTCACCACCTCGGTCGTTTCCGCCTCTAAAGCCGCCGCCACCTGGTCGAAAACCTCGGTCTCCGCCACGGTCTCCACCTCTATCACCGCCGCCGCCAAAATCACGACGAGGAGGTCGATCACCAAAATCTCTTCGAGGCGGTCCACCAAATCGGTCTCCGCCACGATCTCCTCCACGGTCTCCACCTCGGTCACCCCGGTCACCATAGTCACGACGAGGTCGATCCTCTCGCTCCTGTGGTGCAGGTCGGCTCATCGCTTGTTCAGCAGCATTAGCTTCTGCCTCAAGTTTGGATGCCATTGATTTCAGTTTCAAAGCAATTTCCTTCACTCGATTGCTGATATCTTGGGTGTGGAACTCCTCGACATACTCTAAGTCCGCACAAAGCAGAACCAAAGTGTCAAGAGTGCTCAATGCACCCAATGCTTCAAGAATGAGTTGATAGAATGCTTCGTCATTCCCACGACCTGCCCCGTCGGCAATGTACGCAGGAATCGCAACAGCGGCGTTCTTGATTTGTTGAGTAAGACCGTTAACTTCGGTTTCGGGCAACAGGGTAGTGAATTGATAGGTGGTCGTCACAAGGGTGCGACCTTGTTGCCAAATTTCGAGATTAC
>JAPLCS010000386.1 GCA_026392145.1 Fimbriimonadales bacterium
CATTGGAGTTGATGAGGTCGATGCACTGGCGGCCGTTGCAGGCCGAGTTGACGCAGTCATCGATGTTGGTCTGGCAATTCGAGCCGCTGCAAATCGACGCATCAGAGAGTTTCTGAACGGACGAGCATTTGTAGAAGTTGAAACCCCAATCATTACCAAATCAACCCCCGAAGGTGCCAGAGACTATCTCGTGCCGTACCGACAAGAAGCCGGACTTTGGTATGCCCTCCCTCAATCACCGCAACAGTACAAACAAATGCTGATGGTGGCAGGAGTAGAACGCTACTACCAAATCGCTCGTTGCTTCCGCGATGAATCCAGCCGATCCGACCGACAACCAGAATTCACCCAACTTGACCTTGAAATGTCTTTCATCACCCAAGAAGACATCTTGGAACTGAACGAGTCGATGGTGAAAGCGGTAATCAATGGCTTGATTGAGGAATTCAATCTGCCAAAAGAACCCGTCACGGATTTCCCACGCATGAGCTACGACGAGGCAATGCGAGACTACGGATGCGACAAACCTGACATTCGATTCGGACTCCAACTGTTTGATGTCACATCTATCGTCGATGGCTCCGAATTTGGCGTCTTCCAAAGCACCATCGAATCTGAGGGCAAAATCCGAGGCGTCCGCTATCCCGGCGGAGCCAACCTAAGCCGAAAAGAGGTCGGCGTCCTCGAAGACTTCTGCCGAGAATTCGGCGCAAAGGGTATGGCATCCCTCTCCATCATCACCGAAGGAGAAGGAGTGGACATCGGAAACGGCCTCAAAGTGAAGAGTTCAATCGCTAAATTCTTCTCAGAACAACAACTCAAGGATATCGTGACCACCGCAGGTGGTGAAGCGGGTGACCTACTCTGCTTTATCGCTGACAGCTACGACACCGGCAACAATGTACTCTACCGACTGAGGTTGGAAATCGGAGACCGACTTGGCCTCCGAGACCCTCGAAAACTCGCGTACATGTGGGTACTCGACTTTCCACTCGTCGAATTCGATGCAGACGGTCAACGATGGTCTTCCATGCACCACCCATTCACCATGCCAAAAATTGAAGACCTAGAGCATCTCGAAAAGTCTCCAAGCAAGGTACGGGCCCAAGCGTACGACTTAGTCTGTAACGGCAGCGAAGCAGCGGGCGGTTCCATCAGAATCAATAACTCAGAAGTCCAAGCTCGTATCTTCACCCTGCTCGGCATCAGTGAAGAAACCCAACAAGAACGGTTCGGGCATCTCCTCGAAGCCTTTGCCTACGGAGCACCACCCCATGGCGGAATTGCCTGGGGCATGGATCGGCTGATCATGTTGCTGCTTGACACCGAAAACATCCGAGAAGTCATCGCATTCCCCAAGACGGGACCAGGCTTTGATCCACTCATGAATGCTCCGAGCACCATCGATGCTCAGCAATGGGCAGAACTTGGCCTCAGAAAAGCCTGATTCCCCAAAAGCATAAACCCTTCAACTCGCACTTGAGAGTAATCCAACCGATTCCCTCAAGTGCCAAAAAATCTGTCAACCAAGCACGCAAAAGCCTAAGTTAACTGGGCTAAACTTCGCCTGATGAGTGATCAAGTCAGAGTCGGTTTAATTGGGGTGGGTGGATTCGCTCGCTACCGAGTCGGAAACCTATTAAAAGTCAACGGAGCCGTTGTAACGGCAATGGCAGATACTTCAGCGGCAAATATTGCAGCCATGAAAGCGGCCCACCCTTCAACATCGGAGGCGAAGGAGTTCGCGAACTATCAAGACTTGCTGAAGCAAGACGACGTTGATGCGGTCATGATTATGACCCCACATACCCTGCATGCAGGTCAAATTATCGAGTCGCTTGAAGCCGGAAAACACACCTGCGTTGAAAAGCCCATGGTGACCACCGTAGATGATGCCCACAAAGTAATCGCCGCACGGGATAAATCGGGCAAAGTGGGCATGGTCAGCTACCAGCGCCACTTCGAAGCCATCTACCGAAAAATCCGATCCATGATCCAAAGCGGAGAAGCAGGCGAAATCCAATACATCGCCGGACTGAACTGCCAAGAATGGAAAGTTGCCTGCGCAGGCACATGGAGACACGACCCCGCCCTCTCCGGCGGAGGTCAACTCAACGACACGGGATCACACTTCGTGGACATCATCCTATGGTCCACCGGGTTACAAGCCGAAACGGTAAGTGCCATCGGAGATAATCGCGGTTGCAAGGTAGACATCGACTCCGCGCTTTCCATTCGGTTCAAAAACGGTGCCGTCGGTACCATTTCAATCATCGGTGACGCCACCAACTGGCACGAAGACATGACCATTATGGGAACCAAACTTGGCTTCTTCGTTCGCAATGGCAAACTCACCGTGAGAAATCTGGCAAAGGACCGAGTGGTGTACGAAGAAGTCAGCGGCGGTAGCACCCCCGACCAACACTTCATCGATTGCATCACAAAAGGCATTCCATGCGAATCCCCATTTGAATCCGGACTCGAAGTCATTCGACTCACAGAAGCGGCATGGAAATCAATGGCCGCCAATGGAGCACCCATCAGAGTCGCCGACCTAGGCTGATTACTCGCAATCAATCAAGCCTCTGAAGAACATCGTTCATCAGAGGCTTTTTACATGAGAGTTCACCCTGAAAAAGCTCACAAGGACTGTCAAAGACGGAAAATCGTGCCAATCGAAGCAATTTGGGGAAAAAAGTCAACAAATCTCGCAAATTGACTAGGACGGTCTCAAGAAAAACGGTGATAGATTCAATGCGTGATGAAACACCAACTTGCTTTTAGCATCGGAATGATGAGCCTCGGTTCATTCGCAAATGCTGGCGACGTTTATTTCCAGGACTTCCAAGGAACAGGACCATTCAACTACTGGTCACCATTCCCTATCACGACCGCTCCAAGCGGAGAACGATTCCTTGGTCGACTTGCAAATAACGATCTGGCAGAATTCAATGTCACTCAATACACCGGGTCGCATGCTCTGCACACCTACACGGTTTCATTTGATCTCTATGCAATCGGTTCACTAGACGGTGAAAACCAACTTGTCGGTCCAGACCAGTTCTACTTCGGTCTGCAAAACGGAACCAACTTCTTCAAGGAAAGTTTTTCAAACTGGGACGGATACAACCAAAGCTACGGTGGTCCAGGAATCTCAGGAAGCTTCGCTCCACGAACGGGTGCAACCTCCATCAACACTTTGGGCCTCAACGAGTATTTCCTCGACACCTACTCAGGTGACAGCGTATACCGAAACCTTTCATTCACCTTCCAACACGAAGGAGAAGTCACGTTGAGATTCGGTGCCCTCGGTCTCCAAAATAAAGATGACGAGAGCTTCGGAATCGACAACCTTCGGGTCTCAGTCGATCCAGTTCCAGAACCTGCAAGCTTCGCCGCTCTAGGAGTGGGTGCAAGCGTCCTTTTGGCTCGACGACGACGAAAGAACAAGTAAGCCAAAATCGTCCAGCTAAAATCGTTCAGCCAAAAATCATCTAAAGTGTTTCCACTACCCGGAGAAGCAATAATGCCTCTTCGGGTGTTTTTCTCTCTACTTTTGCGCTCACTATCAGCGTGGAATGAGCCCAAAATTGAATTCCACGACAAAATCAGGATATAATTTAAGTCCGCTTCCGTTGAGCGAGTATCAACTGCGGGTGTAGCTTAGTGGTAAAGCTCCAGCCTTCCAAGCTGGCTATGCGGGTTCGATTCCCGCCACCCGCTCCAATTTCCCGGCAAACCTCAATTTCTGGTGAATTCCGCCACAATAAACAGAGGACGGTAACGAGGTTGCAACAAAATTTCTACAAGGTTCTGGGAGTCGCAGAAAATGCAACTTCGAGTGACATCAAATCTGCCTACCGGAAAATCGTCCTCCAGCACCACCCCGATAAATCGCCCTCACCCGAATCACATCGCCTGTTTCTCCAAGCAACAGAAGCCTACGAAACCCTCAGCGACTTCAATAGCCGAAGACAATACGACACCCAACTTTCCGCCGAAAGAAGAAGACAAGCAGAAGCCAAGAGCCGTCCCACACCACCCAAGCCACCATCTGCAAACTCCACATCTGCAAAAAAAGCTAGCACCAAGACAAGTGCTCAGTCGCCAAAAACTCAGACGTCCAAACCCCAGTCACCCAAAACACAAACTGCTACCGTCCAGCAAGACGTAGAGAGACTCACTAAAATCTTTTCTCGCGGACAATACGCAGACTCACGCAAATTAGCGATCTCAATTATCAATCGTGATAATCGGCAATCCGTTCCTTATGCTGTACTCGGAGATTTAGCGCGAGCAGAAGGCAAACTCGATGAAGCAGCCAAAATGTACGCCTTCGCGGCACAAATGAACCCACGTAATCCCGTGTACCAACAGTTGCACGACGAATTAGTTCGAGCAAGCATGGCAAAAAATCGCCCGACCTCACGACCCTCCATGCATTCAATCGAAGCCAACGAAACTAACACAGTAACCACCCTCGTCGTAGGTCTCCTCATCCTAGCCTGCTGTAATTTCTATGTGATTGCAGCCAAGGAAACGCCACTGGCTCCGCAGATTCCCATGGTCAGTAGCTGGACACTCGGTCTGGCAGTGATGCTTTTCCTTTGCGGGGTTGCCTCCGGCTCAACCCTTTCTATCTGCAACTTCCTTGATCGGTTTCACGTCAATACCAACTCACTCGGCAAGGTCTCCTCACCCATTATTGCCCTCACCAGCATCGCGGTCGTGAACTTTTGGGCGGCGCTCATACTGTTCTCAGTCATATCGTTCATGCAGAAAAGTATCAACAAAAACCACCTAAGGTTTATCGCCTGCATTGCGTTTTCAGTCGTACTCCTCA
>JAPLCS010000092.1:0-5372 GCA_026392145.1 Fimbriimonadales bacterium
TGAGTTATGCCAGTGCGTTGAGGGCGGTAGGCGTTGATTTCGATTTACATGTGTTTCAGAAGGGAGGGCATGGTATTGGATTGACGACTAAGGCTCCCTATAGCAATCCGCATCCTTGGGCGACGGATTTGCTCTTTTGGATAAAGCAAAACGGTTGGTAATTCGTAGAGAATCACCAACCGTTTTCTTGATGTAATTGGTTTTCTACATCAATGACATCGGCATGACCACACAGAAATAGTGTTTGTCCTCGTCTGCAGGTCGGAAAATGGCAGGCTTAGCCGCTTCAGTCATTTCAATTCTGACTCCGGGTCCGCTAATCGGAGTCAATGCTTCCAGAACATATTTACCGTTGAAAGCGATTTCTACATCACCGTTCCGACTAATCATTGAAAGCTCCTCTTTCGCATCGCCCTTTTCTTCGCTTCTTGCAGCAATCAATAGGGTTTCATCAGTCCCTTTGAACCGCAGTCGGCTTGCTGAGTCTTTTGCAACGATCATGGCTCGCTTCACCTTACTGTTCAGCTGGTCGACTTCCAAGCTCCAAGATCGTGATGTCTCGGCGGGAACGACTCGCTCCCAATTGGGATAGGTGCCTTGAAGGAGGGCGGTGATTACTTTTGCGGATCCTGCATCTACTCCTACTCGACCTGAGCCAAAGTTTAGTTCAACTTCTGTATCGTCAGATAGGGGAAGAGCCTTTATCGCTCTGAGAGCCTTTTCAGGCACAACGGAGGAAATGTCGGAACCGAGGCCGCTCTTAGATACTTCTCGAACTGCAAGTCGGTGAGTATCGGTAGCAACAAGGCGGAGAATTGATCCGTTGTATGACATAATCACACCTGTCAACAACTGGCGATGAGGGTCGTTGGATACGAAAGATTACGCTGTCGACAGCGTCTCTAAATTCTCCGAGTGAAATTCTAAGTGAGTGCTCTCCACCGAAGTCGGGAGCATCGGGAAAATCAACGGGGTCAAGACTGTGGAGCCGATATTCGGAGGCTCCATGGGATACAAGAACGTCTGTACCGTCTTGAGTCTCGAGGGTGACATCACCGTCCGGAAGAGAGTTGGCGATATCATTGAGGAGCTTTGCATTCACGCAGATTGCACCCGCTTCTTCAACAACGGCAGGAATGTTCCTTTCGACCCACATTTCGCCATCACATCCAACCACGCGGATATTGTTGCCTTCTGCAGCAATTTTGAGGGTTTGGAGGATGTTGACGGACGTTCGTGCGCTCGCAGCCACGGCAGCTGCACTGACGGCTTCGAAGAACTCTTTTCTCGGACAAGTGATTTTCATGGGTAATTACAACTTAGCCACTCATGGGCAGCTGATATTGAAGATGAGCAGGCTCGGGAGCCTGGGGTTGAAGGTGCCCACCACGAGCATAGATTTTCATCAAAATGCGTTGGTGAGTCTCCTCGGTGTATGAGATTTGCGCTTCTTGAATGGCTTCTACTGTGTCGCGTAGAGAGTCCATTTCGACTTTTAGGTCGTGGTCGCGTTGAGCGACGGTTTCGATTTCGTCAATCAACTCGCTGGGCAATTCATTGCCTGCGTATAAGTCGACCAACTTTTTGTAGGTTTCGTTCATGACGTGTACTCCTGGGTGCCTCCTAGCTTGTCGCGGAGCGCTCTACGTCCTCTGTAGAGTCGAGATTTCAGTGCCGGAACACTGATTTTCAGAACCTCCGCTGCCTCACGAGCTGCCATTTCTTCTAGATCACAAAGAACTAGCGGCTCTCTGTACTCCACCGGAAGTTCGGCAAGGGCTTGTTGCACAGTAATGCGCAAGGTCGCCTTATCCTCCATTCCTGGGTGGGATGCGTCAGGCGGCAATTCCATAAGCTTGTGTTGCCGCATTTTGTCGATACATAGATTCCGAGCGATGCGGAAAATCCACGTGCGGAAAGCTCCATCAGCACGCAGTTCCCCTGATTTCCGTATTACGCGCAGAAAGGTTTCCGCCGTAATATCTTCAGCATCAGATCGGTTGCCCAGCATCCGGAAAGTGTATCGAAAAATACGCTCTCCGTACAGTTCGAAGATTCCACCCAAAGCCCTGGGATCGCCCTCGTTGAGAGCGGTTAACCAGCGTTTTTCCTGGAATGAATCTTGCGAATCGTCACCGGGCATAGGGTACAGACGTATCGAAACGAATTTTCGATGCGCGAATTATTTTAACACGCTGGGGGGACTGAAACCTTTACTTTTCGTCGGGAGTTTTGCTTATTTATCCCCAACTCCAATCTTCGATGGTTTTTACACTCGGAAGTGGGTTGTTGCGCAACGTCATAATGGTTGAATGGCTCCTCACTTGGTTGTGCGCGGACTGTTGTCTTTTTCGGGAGCATTGGCATTCAGCTTGCCTGCTGTTGCGGATATTGAGATTCAACTTAAGCAATCTTTTATTGAGGAGTACAAGTTCAAAGTGACCATGAGTTGCGATTTTATTATCGATAAGGCTCATGCCAAGCCCAATGCTCCGTCAAAAGATGGTGACTTGCACATTGCGGGTCGAAGCCCGGAGAAAATTGGTCTCGCTGCGGTCGCTGAAATCATGAACGCGAAGTCTTCGCCCAGTGCTTTAGACTTCATAAAGGCCAACACTGGGACCGGTAGATCAGTGCCTATGACTGGAGTGTGGCGTTTGTGGAGCGAGCATGCTGGCAACGAAAAACATGTCCAGGGGAAGCCATTGGCTGCTTTCAACACGACCAATCCAGATCACTTATTTGAATTGCATCCTGTTACCAAGGTGGGTTCGATTGATTTGCTTTCGACGTTGGTGCCCATTCAGGGATACGACGAGAAATTGGCCAGTTCGGCTTTTAAGCGATTTGAGTCCACAAAGTTTCGAATGGAAGTGAATACGGGTGGAACGGTAAGTCTGTTCGTGGGTGCCGCTGGTTATAACTATGTTAAGTTTGTTGTCCGACCAGATAGAAGCAAGATGATTCTCGCTAATGATGGCTTCCTTATGCCGTGTGATTTTTACGGCTTGGACAAACAACTTCTGGTGAAGTCGACTTATGTTGTGGCGCCAAAGGGTTCCGTTACCTATGATGCAATGCTTAAGCTCAAACCAAATCAGGGATTGACCATTCTGGGCACGCCACGGATGAGCCTGGCAAGGCTCTCGTGGCGAATAAAGAACGTCAGCAAGGTCCCTAAAAGTGAGGTGCTCACTTGGGGACTTCCTTACGAAATGATTGCGGTCGGTAACTACGGCACAATTGACTTCTAACTTCTACTTGACTCTTTTATTAGCCGATGCTATCTTCCAGATTTGATGAAAGGGCAGACTGTCGCACGTTCGCGTTAAGTGGATTGACTTCATTCAATTCTTTCGCGGATTTGATGCCCATTGATTTGAGTTTCCTTGCTTTGGACGTGACATTTCTTTCGAGAGAACCGAGACCTTCGTTGTAAGCATTTGCTGCTGACGTGATGGCATTTCCTACTTTCGTGAAGTGACCAGCAAAGGTGCTGATTGAGTCATGAAGTTCACCACCGAGCTGAGCAATTTGCAGTGCACTTTCGTAGGCTTTTTGTTGTTCTATCCCACTGGCTACGGTTCTTAGGAGGGCAATAAGCGTCATTGGATTGGCGAGAACCACTCGTTTATCCATAGCGGTGTCAATGAGTTTAGGATCTTCTTGTAATGCCACCTGATAGAGGGCCTCATTGGGAACAAACATCACCACAAAGTCGGCTGTGCCCGCATAGAGACTTTGGTATTTCTTGTTGGCAAGACCCTCAATGTGCTTCTTAACCTGCTGGGAGTGCTCTTGGAGCTTCTGCCGCTTGAACTCTGAATCTTCTGATTCGACTGCTTCTTGGTAGGCCGAAAAAGAGACTTTGGCGTCGATGATAATGCATCGATTGTTTGGAAGTTTGACGACCATGTCGGGACGCTGAATTCCAGCATCAGTGGTCTCACTGACTTGCATTTCATAGTCTTTTCCTTCAATCAGTCCTGCTGCTTCAGCTACTCTTCGGAGGGTCAGTTCACCCCATGAGCCTCGCACCTCAGGGCGTCTTAACGCGTTCGAAAGGGAAGTTGTGGAACCCATGAGTCCCTTTACTTGGGTAAGGAGTTCGGAATAGGATGAAGTGCGTTTTTCTTCGATTTCCTTAGTGTGGGTCTCTAGTTTGCCAAGGGTGTCACGCATGGGAGAAAGTATCTTGTCGATTTCTTCTTTGCTCAGCTCTCTGGCATCTTTGAAATTTTTCTCAGCAACCTGCAAGAATTGTTCTTGAGCTTGAGTTAAGGCTTGCTTACTCAGGTTTGCAAATGCGTCTTCTAAGGTTTTTTGGTCTTCCTTGAACTGGGCTTTTTGCTCAGCGAGTGCCTGTTCACGTTGTGCTATCAGTTGCAGTGAGGCGTTGAGCGAATTTTCAGCCTGGTTCCTTAATTTATTTTCTTCTTCCCACTTTGAGCGCAGGTTTGCTACTTCATCGTTTTGATGGGATAGTTGATCTCTGAGGCTCTTCACCTCGCCTTCCAAGCTCAGGACTTCTTGGAGTCTAGTATTGAGTCCTTGTTCGCGTTTTTCAGCGTCAGTGAGCCGATCTACAGCGGATTGGGCGGTCGCATCTGCTTTTCCTCTTTCCCATAGAAAAGCAAATACGCCACCGACAATGAAACTGAGAAGTCCGACGACAATTGCAACGTTATTCATGAAGATGAAGCCTGAATTGAAGGCAAAATTATGTATATTTTCGCTACCAAATTAAGGATTATAGGTATCTATAGTACTACCTATTTTGCCAATTGTGTGCCAACTTCTCGAATGATTTCAATTGCTTGTTTAATTTGCTGCTGACTGACATCGGCATGGGTAACAAATCGAAGTCGATGGGAGGCGGCGGGGAAGCACCAGAGTCCATGCTGATGTAGTGCGGACTGCCATTCTTCAGCGGGTCGGTCTGTTTCTGCCATCAACAAGTTTGTAGGATGATTTTCTGGATGGACGTGAAGTCCTGGGACTCCTTGGATACCCTTGCCCAGTACTTGGACATTTTCGTGGTCTTCTGCGAGGCGGTCAACCATTTTATTCAGCGAAAGAAGACCACATGCAGCAAGAATTCCTGCTTGTCGCATACCACCGCCGAGCCGCTTACGCCAGATTCTTGCTCGCTCAATAAATTCTTTTGAACCAGTAAGGACTGAACCTACGGGGGAGCAGAGGCCCTTGGAAAGACAGAAGTTGACTGAATCAACGTGCTGAGCAATATCAGCAACGGGTACACCCAATGCGACCGAAGCATTAAAGATTCGAGCGCCATCTATATGGGTTTTTAGACCGTGCTTTTGGGCAATTCTGCTGTATTCAGCCATGACATCCATCGGGATGATGGT
>JAPLCS010000092.1:5433-11570 GCA_026392145.1 Fimbriimonadales bacterium
GAAGTTCCCGGCGTGTGAAGATTTGCCTTAGTGATTCGCTTTTCGACGGTTGCTGGGTCCATGACCCCATGATTTGAGGGAAGGGTCCATGTGAGAACGGCGGACAGAATAGCGGGAGCTCCAACTTCATAGTAGATAACATGAGCCTCCTCCTCAACAATCATGGCGCTACCAGGTTGAGTGTGAGTGGCAATTGCCATTTGGTTTCCCATGGTGCCACTAGGCACAAACACTGCAGCTTCTTTGCCCATCATGGCAGCGGCTGTTGCTTCAAGTTCCGCCACGGTGGGGTCATCCAACAGAACGTCATCGCCGAGGGAAGCTGTTTGCATCGCGGCATACATTTCTGGTGTGGGACGGGTAACGGTATCGCTGCGAAGATCAATCGGACTCATGGTTTGTCTCGCTCTAGGTTACACCCAATCAAGTTGAAGAACTGTGAGGGATGCTTATTATCGGGTAAGACGAGTTTGAAAAATGAGAGCTTTACTTGTGGGTGCCGGCGGAATGGGGCGAACGTGGGCTAAGAATCTTGCGGAGCATGGTGAAATTGAGTTAGCGGGATGGGTGGATGTTATTCCGGGTCAAGTTGAAACGGCGTCTGAAATGGTCGGATTATCTCCGATGCCGTTTACTAACTTGAATCAAGCCATCTCAGAGGTGAAGCCTGATTTCATTGTCGATGTTACGATTCCAGAAGCCCATGAAGAGGTGACCTTAACGGCATTACGAAATGGCATTCCGATCATCGGTGAAAAGCCGATGACGGTATCCATGGAATCAGCCAAGCGGATGGTGCATGCCAGTGAAGCCAGTAACACCCTATATATGGTGAGTCAGAGTCGGCGTTACGATGGACGCCAGGCGGCTTTCAAAGAACTTGTTAAGAAGTGCGGAAAGCTCGGCATTATCAATGCTGATTTCTACATTGGGGCTCATTTTGGTGGCTTTCGGGATGCGATGGACCATGTGTTGATACTGGATATGGCGATCCATACGTTTGATCAGGCGAGGGAGATATCGGGCTTGAATCCGGTGAGCGTTTATGCGGAGGAGTTTAATCCCGAGTGGAGTTGGTACCGGCATGGGTCATCGGCAAACTGTTTGTTCGACATGGAGGGTGGCTCAAAGTTTAATTATCGTGGGTCGTGGTGTAGCGAAGGTCTTCACTCGTCGTGGGAAGGGGAGTGGAGAGTGGTGGGTGAACATGGAACCGCAAAGTGGAATGGACACGAAGAGGTTAATGCGGAAATTGTCACGGCGACGGCTGGCTTTCACTCCGAATTTGAACCATTTTCTTCAGAGCCGTTCAACGTAAAGGCAGGAATTGCGGGAACTTTGGAGGAATTTTTGAACGCACTGAAGACTGGGCATTTGCCGAGAGGGGAGTGTCACGATAACATTTTGAGCCTGGCGATGGTTTTTGGTGCGATTGAGAGTGCCAAACGAGGTTGCAGAGTCACGATTGATGAGATGCTTTCGTTGGCATGATTTACGATTAGTTGTAATTGAATAGCAAAATTGCTGGGGACATCGTTGATGGCTTGTGGAACTGAACAAACGTCAGATTCCTCAAGTTAGGTCAAGCGGGCTTGGAAAAACGGGGAAACCTAGTGTTTTTCGCATAAGTGTGAGGAACAGGTTTGTGGAATCCGACAATTGATAGGGAGATTCTTGGGAGCAGACCAAGAAACCACAAAAACTATGAAGCGCACAATGCAACGAAACCGAGCTTTCACGCTCGTCGAAATCATGATCGTCGTCTTGATCATCGGTATCTTGATGGCCATCGCAGTTCCAAACTTCGTGAAGGCTCGAGAAAGCAGCCGACGAAACACTTGTATCGCCAACCTTAAGCAAGTTGACTCCGCCAAAGAGCAATGGGCTATGGACCAGCGAAAGAACGCTGGTGATGCCTGCGCATTGACCGACCTCGTCGGTACAGCGGCTTACCTCAAAGCGAACCCAACCTGCCCAAGCGGTGGTACTTACACTGTTGCAGCAGTAGGAACCAACCCAACTTGTTCGATTACAGGACATACACTCTAAACTTGATTTAAGAGTCGTTGCATAGCCCAGATTTTTTCTGGGCTTGCGATTCTTTGATTTTAGGTGGGAAAAAAATATGAGAAAAAACAAAGCTTTTACACTCGTTGAAATCATGATTGTGGTGTTGATCATCGGGATCTTGATGGCGATCGCAGTGCCGAATTTTGTTAAGGCTCGTGAAAGTAGTCGGCGAAATACTTGCATTGCCAATCTGAAACGAATCGATTCGTCGAAGGAACAGTGGGCGATGGACCAGCGCAAAAATGCTGGTGATGCTTGCGCGATGACCGACTTGGTTGGGACTGCAGCGTACATGAAGGCAAACCCGGCATGTCCGAGCGGTGGAACCTACACAGTCAATGCTGTAGGTACGAACCCTGCCTGCTCCATTACTGGCCACACACTCTAACGTAGTCACAACAATGCCGAAGGTAGCCCAGGTTACGCGCCTGGGCTACATTTTTTTTACTATGAAATATTCAAAAGCCTTTACACTTGTCGAGATCATGATCGTCGTGCTTATCATTGGTATCCTCTTGGCAATTGCAGTTCCCAATTTTGTGAGGGCAAGAGAGGTAAGTCAGAAAAATACTTGCATCTTGAACTTAAAGGAAATGGATGGAGCGAAAGAGCAGTGTGCCATGGAGCGTAGGTCCGCTCCCGGAGAAGATATTTCAGGATATGTAATCGGGACCCCTAGCCCGACCAAACCGCTCCAGTTTTACTTGAAGAGTATGCCCATTTGTCCGAGTGGAGGAACCTATAGTTTCGGTGTCGTGGGAGTCAATCCATCGTGCTCAATCTCGGGTCATGTGC
Source organism: Fimbriimonadales bacterium (assembly GCA_026392145.1). Taxonomy (GTDB): domain Bacteria; phylum Armatimonadota; class Fimbriimonadia; order Fimbriimonadales; family Fimbriimonadaceae; genus Fimbriimonas. Next base: position 8,299 of record JAPLCS010000092.1, read on the forward strand.
TTTAGCTCTTTTTGTTTTTCATGTCCACTTGGATTGTCCATTGATTTATGGAAAAAGCTAAATGGAGATGAGGAATCAGGTTGTTTTGGCTCTAGAAATCAACTAAAACTACTTGGATTCTAGATTCAAACAGCCGATAACTTAATTAGCTGGTGCGCCAGTTACCATCAAGGGTTAATATTCATCATGAGACTGAGCCACTTTGCACCGCTTCCGCCGACCACGGCGACGTTGCTGGTTCAGGCATCTCACCCTGATTCCCGAACTACTTTGACCGTTATCGCCAGTGACAAAATGGTGTACGGGACGGTCAGAATTATGTGCGAATTCTTGGGATTCGAAAGTTCCTTGCCTCACATGATTCAAACGGCAGGAGTCGCGCCCCTCTCTCAACTTGCTATCGCTTGTGACTTGTGGATATCTGGTTCACGATTGCAAAGCAAAATTGTTGATAGTGCGCGGATGTCACTCGGTGCGTTGGTGATTGGTTGCCTTACACCGTTGGCGGTGGAGCAGGATTTGAATGAGGGTACGGCAGCGACTCAGATTCGAGCTGCCTCGTTTGGATTGTTTTCTTCGCTTGCTTACAGCCTGGTGGCTCGGCAGGATCCGGAGCAATTTGATAGTGTCGCATCGGTAGCTCAGATGAGACAAATTCCTATTGCGGATGCCTATCAGTCGGTGGTGGGTGAGTCGATTCGTGACGCCGCCGGCCGGCTGGCTCATGCGTGGGGACTTACTCGAGAACTTTCAATTGCACTTCAGGGACCAAAAGATTTTTATCTTGACCCTACCGAGCGTCTGATTGTAGATGCGTGTGAGGTTGCGACTATGGCAGCTCAGGCTGCTGGCGTTAGTGTTGAGCCGTGGCCGTATATCGCCAAGCAGGATAGCATTGAGCAGATTGCTCTGATTCAGGCGATGGCAATGAGAGCCAAGCGCGTGGCGGGAAGACTTGAGGAAGAGTTGGAAAACCTCCGCTCCTCTGCTTGAACTTGATGCCTTGTCATTTTTTAGCTATCAGTAGGTTCAGCTTCTTGAAGTTTCTGCTTGTTGAAAGTGCTGATTGATTAGCTCGATGGATTGTTCCCAGATAGTGGTTGAACCTTCCGCAGCGTGTTGATTCCTTTCAACTACTGTTTCATAGGCAATTGAATGCTGAATCCATGTGCCTCCGTTGTTCCCGACGTTGAGAAAGAAGGCCGCTATGCGATCGACGCAGTGTGCGAACTTTGATTCTGCGGATTCTCTGGATTCAAACTCTCGCCAGAGGGTCATGAATTCTTGTTTCTGCTCGGGTGGGAGGAGAGAAAAGATTCTTTCGGCGGCTTGCTCTTCTTTTGCCGCAAGGTCTGTATCCGCTGACTTTGCGTAGTGGAAGGTGTCTCCGGCATCAATTTCAACGAGATCATGAATCGCGAGCATTTTCACGACTTTGAGCAAATCGATGGGATGATTTGTGTGCTCGGCAAGTGTGATTGCCATTAATATGACGTGCCACGAATGCTCGGCTGAGTTTTCTCGCCGTTCTAAGCCGATTGGCGAGGTCATGCGGTGGACTTGCTTGAGCCTATCAACTTCGGCGATGAATTCAAATTGTTGGGCGAGACGGGTTTGGGTCATTGGTGTTCAAGAGCGTTCAAGAGTGTGAGTGGAGATGACATTAAGTGATTGTCTACTTTCCCATATTGTAGACGAGTGAAAAGTGTGGAATTGTGAGTGGTTCGGTACACTTTTTTTATGGATGCCACACCTAGTTATTCGCTTAATGATTTTGTCACTGAAACGAGTGAAAGAGATAACCCAGGACATGATTTTGAACTTGAGTCAACCAAGATGTTGGAAATCAACCTCAATGGTCGGGTTTGGACGAAGCTAGGTTCCATGATTGCTTATCGTGGATCAGTGAAGTTTATTCGAGAGGGAATGCTTGAAGGTGGAATTGGTAAAGCGTTCATGAAAGCCCTCAGTGGTGAAGTTACTCCTCTCACCAAAGTGGAGGGTACGGGCAAGGTTTATGTTGCAGATGCAGGCAAGGACATTTCTGTACTTCGGCTTGAGAACACTTCGATTAACGTCAGTGGTAATGACTTACTTGCGTTTCAAGATTCTGTGAAATATTCGGTCACCATGCACAAAAAGGTGTCGGGCATGCTCTCGGGTGGACTGTTCTCCGTTCGGTTAGAAGGTTCTGGCTTAGTTGCGATTACCACTCATGGCCGACCGTTGACTCTGAGGGTAACTCCTCAAGATCCGGTGATGACGGACCCTAATTCAACCGTTGCCTGGTCAGCCAACCTCTCGCCTGAGTTGAAAACGGACATTACCATGAAGGCATTGCTTGGGCGGGGTGGTGGAGAAACGTTCCAAATGATGTTCCAAGGTGATGGATTCGTTGTGGTTCAACCGTTCGAAGAGTCTCCTGTCGTGGCTAACACTTCATCTTAGTGCCGTTCAATTAGGTGCCGTTCAATTTGGTGCCGTTTGTTCATCGTCGGTAATCACTTTTTGAATTTTGGCGTTTGGGGATCAGATTGTCGAGGGCGTCTCTGAGTTACCCGACCAAGAATACTTGCTGCACTTGGTTGACAAAGTTCTGGATGATGGTCATTCCTTGTTCGGTGAGAATGGACTCTGGGTGGAACTGCACGCCTTCGATGGGTAGTGTTTTGTGCCTGAGACCCATGATCTCATTATCATCGAGCGATCGGGCGGTGACGATAAAGTCGGGGTGAACGGTGCTAGGGTTCACCACGAGCGAGTGGTAGCGAATGGCGCTAAATGGATTGGGCATCGACTCGAACACACCCTGTCCATCGTGTTGGACTTGTGAAGCCTTTCCGTGCATGATTTTGCCCGCTCGTTCTACTACCATGCCGCTCGTGATTCCAATCGCTTGATGACCGAGGCACACGCCGAAAATGGGAATCGTGAAGCCTGGAGTTTGCTTGAGGGCAAGTCCCAATATGTCAATGCAAATTCCTGATTCGTTGGGTGTGCATGGACCTGGGGAGAGCATGATACCGTGCGGATTAAGCTTAATAATCTCGTCGATGGTGATTTCGTCGTTTCGTTTGACCACGATTTCCGCACCGCATTGGCCTAAGTATTGAACCAGGTTGTAGGTGAATGAATCGTAATTGTCAATGACGAGAATCATGAGTGGAGAATACTTCTTTCCTTTTTAGTTCTGCCAATCAGGGTTCCGAGTGAATTCGGACCTCTGTGAGCAATAGTTGGAAACGGAATAATCGGAAATGGATGGAATAAGA
>JAPLCS010000277.1 GCA_026392145.1 Fimbriimonadales bacterium
AGTTCAGGCGTATGAATGCTAAGTACTTCAACTCCATCCTTACTAAACGAGTCCAACAAGCGCTTGACCGGTCCTAAATTGTTTTTGCAGTTCGAACATGCAAAAGTCCAAAAATGAACAATGGTAACTTTGCCCTTCCGGTCCGCCCAAGTAATCGGTTTGTCAGCGTTCAGCCACTCTTTTCCAACAAGCGAGGGCACCGTCTTCCCGATCATTGAATCTTGCCCAGCCATAGACCCTTTGAGCAATAGAACACCAACAAGCGCCGAAATCATACTCTCTGGACGCCCAAACCCACCCTCACGTTACACATCACAATCTCGCCCACCATATCCTTTCGCATCACAAAGTTACCGCTCATATCTCTCACTTCAGCTCAATTCTGGCAACTCCCGAGACCGCCTGTTCAAGAACCCACCAACTATCCCTACGCGATGCCAAAGCTCGTTTTCCGTTCACAAAAACCTGCGAGCGACTTCCCTCAGCTGGCAACTCAACCCTCGCCGACATGCCCTGTGGCAACCTAAGCGAAAGAGAAAAACTCTTAGTTCGCTTCCAATCCACCAAGACTGTCCCAAGCGGAGTCGGCACTTTTCCCCGCGCAAACCGCAGATCCCCAACATGCGGCTTCACCGTCACTTCCTTACAACCCGGACTCAGAGCCTGAACACCAAGCACATATCGAGGAAGCAGATTCACAGGCGCAGCCCCCCATGCATGGTTCCAATCTTGATTCGGCTTGAATTTTTGATCCCACGCCTCCCAGGTAATCGTCGTTCCGCTCTCCATCATATGTCGCCAACTCCGCTCTCCAGGTGCGACAATCAACTCAATCGCCGCGCTCGACTCACCACTTTCAAACAATCCTTCCAGCAAATACTGAGCCGCATAAACCGAACACTTCATCCCACGATTCTTCAACCAACTGACAACCGAAGCGCGATTCGCGGGTGGTACCAAATCAAACGCTAGCGGAAACAAATTTGCATGCAAGGAGTAATGGTCAACTTCAGCACCGTCCCGATACAACCCAGTGTTAGAATCGAAAAAAGTCTGCTGAAAAGCCGATTGAGCCTTGGATTCCAAATCGGAGTAGTAGATCACATCTGCGTCTCTACCAATCGCCTTCCCCATCATCGACATAAGACGCAATGAACGCACATAAAATGAATTCACCACCGCGTTGCGAGATGCAAACTTGTACCCATCTCGTTCACCCACAGGCCAGTCAACAATATCAGTTCGTTCAATGTCCTTGCGAGAACTAATAATCAGCCCTTCACTTCCCAATCGACTCAGAAGCAACTTGGCTCGTAAAGATTCATACCGATGTGCGAGCCACACCGTATCACCGGTCCGCATCCAATCGGCATAAGCCATAAAAATCATATGGTAAGCCCACTCGGTCGGCCAGGTTCCGTACCTCATCAAATGATCAAAAGTTGCCCGAGGAATCTGATTGTTTGCACTCGTCGCATAGTACGAAAGCTGATTCAGAAACGCATCCGCCTCATACGGAATACGTTCGCGATCTCCATCCACAAAAATGCCCGCAAACGTCGTCGCTTTTATCGAATAACGGCACAACTCCCAAATCCGATTGAGCATCGAATCAGAACTCTCAAACGACGACGCGTTATCATCCCAAGTCGCATCGAACGCGGCACGGCGTTGAATATCCACTGAACGCAATTTGCTCGGCAGTCCTTCAATTTCAACCCATCTGAAAGGTAATACCACCCCCCACTCTCGAGGAGTAAGAATTGCAGGTGGATGAGTCGGTGAATTGGACTCCGTATTCCGAGCATTCGGCGCAGGAGCAACAATAACCGCCGCATCTCCACGCAATTCAGATGTGGCGACCGCGTACCTCACCGTGCCAGGTGGCTTTCGGTTGATCCTCCCCTTTTCCATCGCCTCACCAAAATGAACGATGACATCACGATTAGCTCCATCAGATTGCCGTAAAAGAAGATTCCCAAACGCAACCTTGCCAAAATCAACCAAATAAACGCCTGGTTCAACCTCAGTCACACTAACTGGTTTCTGAGAGACTAAATGCACCAAACCTTTCGTACTTCCATCACCATCAGAGGCAGAAGTGAATCGTGAAGCATCAAGTGGAAGCCCGTAAGAAGAAGTGCAAAATCCAAACAGGAAAATAATAAGCGCAATAACAGCCGCGGACTTCACACTCGGTAGTTTAGCGAATCCCGCAAGTTTCCAAAAGCAATAAATTCCATTCCACCGGATTCACATAAATCCCAAAACTTGATAACTGTACTCCAGAGGTGTAACATGCTTCAAATGCTTTCGGTCGTCGCTGCACTCATCCTCGCCCAATCAGGGTCAACTGACCTCGCGGCAAACTTCAAAAATCCGCCAGCCAGCGCCTACCCACACACCTGGTGGCACTGGATGTCAGGCAACGTCACCAAAGAAGGCATCACCGCCGACCTTGAGGCAATGAAGAAAGCAGGAATAGGCGGAGCCCACATCTTCGATGCCGGCCAAGGCATCCCCAACGGCCCCATCAAATACAACTCACCCGAGTGGCGATCCCTCATGACATTCGCGTTTCAAGAAGCAAAGCGACTAGGGCTCGACATGACAATGCACAACTCATCGGGCTGGTCCTCAAGTGGAGGTCCTTGGGTCACCTCAGAAGACGCAATGAAGAAAATCGTCTTCTCCAAATCGGTGGTTCAAGGGGGAGAAAAAGTCAGAGTCCCCTCCCCAACCGTAAACCAAGGCTACTACCGAGACTTACAAATAATCGCGCTTCCCACCCCAGATGTCCCCAACCAAGACCGAATGAACGAACTGTCTGGTCTCGGAGCGAACCCAGGTCCACGCCCAAACATCGCCTGGCCACGAGTCGACATCTCCGAATGCATCCAAATTCCGCTCACTTCCGACAAAGTGGAATTACCTGAAGGGTCATGGACCATCCTGCGCATCGGCGTCACCCTCACCGGCGCTCTTAACGTCGCCAGTCGACCCTCGGGCGAAGGTCTCGAAGTCGACAAGCTCAGCGCCGAGTCCCTTGACCGATTCTTCGCCGGAGGTCTCGACCTCCTCTTCAAAGAAGTTGGCACTCAAAGTGCGCTCCACACCGTCCTCATCGACAGTTATGAAACCGGTTATAACAATTGGTCGCCAAAGCTCTTTGATGAATTCAAAAAGCGCCGAGGCTACGACCCAACCCCCTACCTTCCCTGCCTCGCTGGCTACTCGGTAACAGGCGCCGACACCACTTTCGGATTCCTCTTTGACTGGCGCAAAACACTCTCCGAACTTTGGGCAGAAAACTACAGCGGCCACTTCGCAAACAAACTCAAAAACAAAGGTTTTCAACTCGCCATCGAGCCCTACGGCAACGGAAACTTCGACCCATTCACCTACGGAAAGCCGGGAGGTCTCATCATGGGCGAGTACTGGGTCGGTGAAGGCCGAATCAATCCCGCCGTCAAAGTCGCCGCATCCGTCGCCCACGTCTACGGCAAAAACGTCGTCGGAGCCGAGGCCCTCACCGCGAGCCCCGAACAGGCCGGATGGCGCAACCAACCACGCCAGTGGAAAGCCTTCGCCGACCGAGGAATGACCACCGGCGTCAACCGGATTATCTACCACCGGTTCGCCCACCAACCCTGGGTGAGCGGAGTCAACCCAGGAATGACCATGGGTCCTTGGGGATCCCACGTCGACCGAACGAACACCATCTGGCCCTACATGTCAGATTGGAATAAATACGTTTCCCGATGCCAATACATCCTCCAAAGCGGAACCTTTGCCGCCGATATCCTGCTCTTCTCGGGAGAAGATACACCTCAAAACTACGCCGGAGAAGGGCAATACCTGCCGGAAATTCCCGCAGGTTACGACCATGACTACATCGGTCTCGACCCCCTCATGTCATTGACCGTCAAAGATGAAAAACTAGTCCTACCCAACGGAGCAACCTATTCCATACTCGCCCTACCAAATACCGAGTTCATGACCGTCAAGCTAGCTCAAAAAATCAAGGAACTCGTAGCCGCAGGAGCCACCATCGTCGGTCCACCCCCCACCCAAACACCAAGCCTCGAAGAATCCTCAAAAGGTGGAAACGATGCCCTCACTCGCATCTCCACCCAAGTCTGGGGTAAC
>JAPLCS010000087.1:0-9075 GCA_026392145.1 Fimbriimonadales bacterium
ATCCAACAGGTTCATTCAGTTGTTCCAACGAAAGAATTAACCAACTTCAAACGATATTCAATCGCACCATCCTCAACAACATGCACGGCATACCAACCGACTGCCCCCAAAGAGAAAAAATGGGGTGGATGGATGATGGATGCGTCATGATGGAAGCCTCCATTTACAACTTTGATGCTATCAACTTTTATCGCAAATGGATTGGTGACATGGTTGACAGCCAAGATCCGAACGGACACGTCCCCGACATCGTCCCGACATCTGGTTGGGGAAGATCAACCGGGCTTCCGGGAAACATGGCAGACCCATGGTGGGGCGGAGCAATTGTGTTCTCACCTTGGAAGTTGTACCAATACTACGGTGACACACGCATCCTCCAAGAAAACTATCCCGCCATGAAAGGCTATGTTGACTACCTTACATCCACGGCAAAGGGCAATATTGTCGACTGGGGTCTCGGAGACTGGCTGGATGAAAGCGCCGGTGGAGGTGGAAGAAGGGTCCCAGTTGCTCAAACTTCGACCGCCGCCTACTTCTATGCAACGCAAATTATTGCCGATTCTGCCAAATTACTCGGGAATAACAAAGACGGCAACCACTACTCCACCCTTGCCCAATCCATCAAGACTTCATTCAACTCAGCATTCCTGCAACCGTCAGGAGCATACGCATCAGACAGTCAAACCGCCCAGTCAATTCCACTGTTCTTAGGGTTAGTACAAGTTGACTGAAAATTTAACCACAGTGCGAAAGAACCAAATCAGTGCAGGCATCGTCGGCACCCTCTACGTCTTTCAAGCCCTCACTCAGGCGGGTCGAGATGATCTCGCATGGAACATGCTCAAACGAGAAGAATATCCTGGCTGGCTACACATGATCAATCAAGGTGCAACTTCACTGTGGGAAGATTGGAAAGGCGAGAATTCCCTCAACCATCCCACACTTGGCTGCGTAGGCTTCTGGCTCTATCAAGGCTTGGGCGGAATTCGCCCCAATCCAATGAAGCCAGGGTTCAAAAACTTCACCATCAAACCTTACATTCCATCTGACCTCAAGTGGGTTAACTGCTCATTCCCCTCCATCCACGGCGAAATTCATTCCAACTGGAAGCAGTTAAACGGCAAACTGACCCTCCAAGTGACCGTTCCACCCAACACGACTGCAACGGTTTATGTTCCAACTAACTCGCCTGATACAGTGACCGAGTCAGGACAATCAACAGCCAAAGCAATAGGAGTTAAATCTTCTAATACTCTTCAAGGAGTTGCAGGAAGTACTGGTTTCAAAGTGTTCGAAGTAGGATCCGGAACCTACCTGTTCGAATCAGAACTATCACCTAACCCAAACTACTAGATAAACTTTTTGCACGGAGTCGTCCAATCTCCTTCAAAACCTCTACTTGGTGAGGAGGGAGATTGCCATCCGGCATCGGTGCAATTCCCAACAAGAAATTTCCACCGTGATTCACAGAAAACTCAATCTCACTCACAATCTCTTCTGCACCTCTTGGCACCTGCCCTTCTACATACTTCCAGTCGGGGCACAAAGGCAGGCAAGCTTCCCAAGTGTGGGATAACCTCCCCTCTGGTAGCTCCCGTTCTGGAGTGACATAGTCCTCAAATTCGTCACCCACTGCACGATTAACGACGATAAGTCCTGGCTGAAGTTCACGAGCCATAGTAACCATCTCAGCCATCCGAATATCTTCAGCTCCACGCACCCAGCCGCCGTCCAGCCAAAGAATATCAACTTTGCCATAGTGGGTCATCAACTCTCGAATTTGAGCATGGGTGAATTGAACAAATCGCTCCCATTTTTCAGGATCATTCGTGGTATTTGCCCTCCTACTGGTCGGGTTTTGATCCGGGTCCCAGTAATCAACGCAATGCCAATCGGGCTTAGAAAAATACACCGAAACTGCCAATCCAGCACTCCTGCAAGCGTCAAAAAGCTCTCGAGTGACGTCGGCACGAGGATGCCGATGAAAGGGACAAACGTCCCCCGTAATTTTGTAGTCCGTAGTCTTTGTATCCCACATACAAAACCCATCGTGGTGCTTTGTAGTAAAACAAACGTACTTCGCTCCCGCCTCAACAAATGTTTCAACCCACTTGTCTGGATTAAAATCCAAAGGATTAAACGTCCTAGGCAAATTCCAATAGTCACGCTGGAATCGCTCCAAATCTTTGGCACGATCGGTCCAACACTTAATTTCATCCCGACGTGACCAGTCATCCTCAGGAACCAGTGCCCAACTCTCACAACAATCCCACTGGCTGTAGGGCCCCCAGTGCAAGATAATCCCAAATTGAAGACTTCTGAACCAAGCCAACCGCTGCTCCAACCAATCTGGCTTCCGGTACAAAACATCTTTCGAATGGGCGATAACATCCTTTCTCATCGTTGGCAATCGTAGTTTAATCCAATCATTCTGTCCAACCAACGGCAGTTAATTCACAACTACCCCCGCAGGTTCCTTTTGACTTGTGTAGAATGAGCGAAATGACATTGATAGGCACACTTGCAGCACTTGGAGTTTCACAAGCATTTGGTTCGCCTCTAGGATGGAAACAAACCGACTCTGGTCTGTGGCAAGCGAAAATCGGCAAGCCTGACAAAGTCACACTCTTGAGTGCAGCTGGAGTTCCACCCCAAAAATCAAAATTAAGAGAGCTAGGTGGCGGAAAACTCCCCAAAGACTTCCTGAAAGAATCATCGGGCGGCACCTTTGATGGAAAAGCATGGGTAAGACTCCCACTCGAGCCGGATGAAAAAATTTATGGCCTAGGTCTGCGCCTTCGAGGACTAGAACGACGCGATATCGTCAGACTTCGAATGGACCATTTCGGCAAGAATGAAGACCAGACCCACGCTCCAGTTCCATTCTATGTTTCCTCAAAGGGTTACGGAGTGTTTGTCAATTCCGCAAGGCCACTAACTTATTACATCGGTGTTGGCAACCAACTAGGTGCCAAACAAAATCCCAAGCCACAAGACCGTAACACCGACCCAGGATGGGATCCCCAACCATTCTCTCACGCAGTAGAAATCAGTGCCGACGCATCTGGACTCGAGATTTACATCATCGAGGGACCCGAGCTCATTAAAGTAGTCCAACGATTCAATCTCCTCTGCGGTGGCGGTGCCCTCCCACCCAAACAATCATTGGGATTCTGGCACCGCGTGCGAACCATGGCAGATTCTCAAGAAGTCCTCAACGAAATGGATGAATTCAAAAAGCGTGGATTCCCACTCGATGTAATCGGTCTAGAACCCGGTTGGCATTCAAAGAGCTACCCATGCACCTACGATTGGAACACTAAACTCTTTCCCAATCCCGATGACTTCCTAGTCCAATGCCAAAAGCGAGGAGTCAATGTAAACCTATGGGAAAACGGAGGTGTGAGTGAGCAAAGTAGTATGTTCAGCGCCCTGAAACCATATGCCGGTTCCCACACGGAATGGCTCGGAATGATTCCAGACTATACAAAAACTGAGGCAAGGACAATCTACTCAAACCATCATGAAGCCACACACATCGCCAAAGGTGTCAGCGGCTACAAACTCGACGAGGTAGACGGTTACGATGTTTGGCTGTGGCCAGACCACGCTCAATTTCCGTCCGGCATCAACGGTGCAACGATGCGACAAATCTTTGGGGTCGCCATGCAACGAGCGTTAAGTGAAACCTTCCAAAAACGAAACCAGCGGACCATGGGGTTAGTGCGCGGCACAAATGCTGGAGCCCAGACCTTCGACCACGTCATTTACAGTGACCACTACGACCACCGGGAATTCCTGTGCGCACTCGTTAGCACCGGACTTTGTGGAACCATGTGGGCACCCGAAATCAGATCCGCAAATAATTCAGAAGAGTGGATTCGCAGAATGCAAACCTCATGCTTTGCTCATCTCGCTCAACTGAATGGATGGGCAGATGCAACCAAACCGTGGTCGTATGAGTCAGTTGCTGAAGCATCCAAACAAACAATCCTTTTAAGGAATCAACTGTTCCCCTATCTGTATACAGCCTTCGCCCAGTACGCCCAGGAAGGCAAGTCCGTCATCAGACCAATGCTCTTGGAAGATGGTGGAGCAGAAATTGACCAGTTCATGCTGGGAGATGAACTCCTCGTCGCCCCGATGTTCGCGGGTCAAAAGTCAAGAAACCTCCGCCTGCCCGCAGGTCAATGGAGAGACTTCCACACCGGAAAATCAGTCGGCTCCGGAGTGATTACCATCTCACCATCGCTCGAAACCACCCCAATTTATGTTCGAGAAGGAGCAACCATTCCTATGCTTAACCCAGTGCTGAGCATTGGCGAAACCTTCAAGCAACCCAAAGTTCAAGTTCAAATCCGCACCTATGGTCCTCAACTACGCCCCGGCTTGCTTTACGATGATGACGGCATCACCTTCAATTTCAAAAAGGGTGAGTACAGTTGGTTCACCATCGACCCAACGACAAAGTCATTCAAGCAAATGAGTGGCAACTATCGAACCAAATACGCTGAACCAAAGTGGATTTCAATGTCCACAAAATGAGAGATTCAACAACACGAACAAGTGACACCAAATGAATAAAACCTCACCTTTCGCCATCCTCGGAGTGGGATTAGCCGCTTTATCACAAGCCTCGATACCCCCTGTTCAATCAGGTCCAAGTGGCAAAGTAAAAGTCTTCATTCTCGCGGGTCAATCAAATATGGAAGGTCATGCCGTGGTGGATCTCACTGGAAAAGATTACAACGAAGGGAAAGGAACGTTAGCAAATCTCCTCTCCGATCCCCAAAAGGCTCCAACTTTCCAACACTTGCGACAAAAAAGCGGAACTTGGACGGTTCGAAATGATGTATTCGTCCGCTACCAACGCCAAGGCGAACCACTTCTCAAAGGCCCCCTCGGCTTCGGATTCTCGGTCTATGGAGACCAGCATCATTTTGGACCAGAACTTCAATTCGGTCATATTGTAGGCGATAAGTTCAAAGAGCCGGTACTTCTCATTAAAACCGCATGGGGTGGAAAAAGCCTCTACAAAGATTTCCGACCGCCATCATCCGGCGGAGAAGTCGGCCCCTTCTACAAACTCATGCTTTCCGATGTAAGGCAAGCACTGCAAAATATGAATTCTGAGTTTCCAAATCTCACAGGACTCAAGCCAGAACTTGCCGGATTAGTTTGGTACCAAGGTTGGAACGACGGAGTTGACCCCAAAACCGCCGTTCCACAGTATGAAAAGAACCTTATCAACCTCATCAACGATGTAAGAAAAGAGTTTGCATCACCCAAAATGCCAGTCATTGTAGGAGAACTAACTGGACCCTGGGTCAAAGCAGAAGGCGGTTGGACGAGTCATAGAGATACTCCTCGTACAGACCGATGGTTACGACCGTCCCGAATAACCGGCCGGGACCCAAGCTAATTATTCCTCACAATGGCGGAGAAGAGATACAACGCGGACCCCCAAAAGACTGCATCTGGTGCGGCCCGAAGAAGAATCTGTCTCAGGGGTGGCACGACATACGATGATCGCTTGATTTCGCCGAATACTGCAAGGCTCGCGCAGAATAACTCGACGACCAAAATGGGAAGATAGAGAATGTAACCCATCTCCTCCTGCAACCAGTCCTTGAGCAGTACTGTCGAGGTACCTGTTTGCCATTTCAAAGCCTCGGCTAGCGTCAGCACTGCGAGGAACAAACGATGTAACAGTCGAAGAACCGTTATAAAAACGATGTTCCTCCCCGAGGCTTTGGGGGCGAGAGCAACTACGACAGTAACAACCAAAGAGAATGTTACGATCGATAAAACGTCTAGTCCCATATAGGATTTGATCCCAGTCGTCTCGGCATCCCAGGCAATGGATTGGGATCCGTGTATGGCGGACCTAGATTTGATGCACCGCCCCCACCCGTTCCAGTTGCGTCATCATAAAACTCGGCAAATACAACGGGAATAGCCCAGATTTCCCAATATTTTCCTCTTGGATTTGGACTGCCCGGCTCCATCCAGTCGCCAAATGAGTCTGCATATGGAAGGCCTTCTGCTGGAACAACGTAGTGCTGATGCGGAGAAATCGGGAAATTGTGTGGCTCATAATACTTCCCCTTGTAGTACAGGGAGTCCATATCAAGCCAAGGGGGAGATTTTTTGCCCGGAGGAACCGCGACCCCTATGATGTGCGGACCTGTTTTGTCCTGGTAATCCCCAATTGCAATAACTAGGTCGTCTGACCCGTTTGACACACGGCTTTCGATTCCCAAAAGCTGAGCCCAGGCCGCAAGCCCCGTATCATCAATTTTTGACACTGGGTTGCTTGAACAGTAGCAGTACCAGTTCTTCCCATCCTTCGCTGGGTCTCTGGTTAAAAACCTTCCAGTCGAGCTGTCGTAGTAACGATGTCCAAGCAACTTCAAGCCACTCGCATCTTCCTGATATCCAAAGTCTCCGGCATACCCAAACGCTCCTGCCCAGGTTCCAGTGCTTGTGAGTTGGTTACCAAAAGCGTCGTAGCTCCTCGTGGCGCTAATCGCCGAACTCGAGTCGGTTTGCGTTTCCGCGTTTTTCAATCCGGAATGCCTAAAGGTTGAGACTGAGCCTCGCTTCTCGGAAGTTCCAGGAGTGTAGCTGGCAAAAGAGTCTCGTATCACTGGCGCGTTGACCCCAACCCCGTCTCTGACATAGTTTGTAGAAATAGAGTACTCTATTTTGCTCACCCTAGTGTCAAATCCGTTATAAGCGTAAGAAGCGGTTTGCGCTCCGGAAAGACTTGTCAATCGAGATTCCCAGTCGTAGCTGAGGTTCGTCACCGACGAGCCGTTGGTGACGGACGTAGTTCTTCCTGCCGCGTCGTAGCCGTAGCTCTTGGAGCCAGCGGTGAGCATTTTGTCGCCGTCGTCGTAGGTGTAGCTCTCGGTAGTTCCGTTCAGGGTTTTGGTGAGACGGTTGCCGTTTGCGTCGTAGCTGTACGAGCACGAGTAGCCGGGACGGGACTCGCTGGCGAGTTGTCCGGCGAGATCGTAGGTGTACGTGGTGGTCACTCCGCCTACCGTCTTGCTCGTCATCTGGTTTGCGAGGTTGTAGGCGTACGTCTCCATCCGCACATTTGTGCCCGTGGTCGGGTTCCAGACACCTACCGAGACGAGGCGGTTGGAGGCGTCGTAGCTGTACTCCTCAAGTGGTTAGTGCCTGATCGGTTGGCTTGACTGAAGGTTAACTTCATCCCTCCACAGTGCGACTGTTGAGGGATGAAAAATCCTTAAGGCTCAGTACTGGAGCCATTTCCGAATTGCGAATGTTCCGAAACTCGCCCAGAGCAACTTTGATTGACGAAACGCGTAGCACTACCCGATTATCCGCCCGTCGATAACCATATAAGCTAGCCATTAGTGGGTTTCGAATACCCTGGTGGACCGGACATACTACAACTCGAAATGTGCTTTCGCGAACTATCCCACTTAGTAAGATGCAGCTTCCTATCTCCCATTCGTTGTCATGGTTCAGATGCGCGATCTCAAGTAACTGCACCCCCGCAAGGGCCAGATATCTCTCGACAGCTGGTTCCAGCACGGACCCCTGCTCCCAACGGAGGGCTTCCAAGCATGTCACAACAAGTTCACGTATCACTTCTAACATCCCTTCGGACGAGATGTACGGAGGTATCTCCCTGTCAATTCGCTTAACTTTCATTTTGCGACCGATCAATTCTACTCATCAAGCCAGTACCTCAGTCGCTCTTCGTAGTGGGTTTTGTTATCTTCCACGAACCCATTGACGCTCGGCTCGACGAATTCTTTCTCAATGTCGCGGATAATCTTTACTGGATTTATATTGTCGTTGAGAGCCCCTTCGACATTGCCGCGTGCCGCCTCGGTTCCAAACAAAAAGGCGACCACAGTGGTTAACAATCTGTAAAAGACGTGACCCTTATCATGTTTTCCGCCACCTTGGTAGTGGGGCCAGGGAGTACCAACCGGTTGATCGTGATCGTCAACGCCATGATGGATAACATCATCGTACGCCGCCTGTGCTACGTCCTTTGCTTCTCGTTTAGCACCCTGCCCAATGACGACTACGCTACCACCGTTTTCAACAACGTTTATCGCCTGTCCCTTGCCGATGAAGCCTGCTTCTTGGCGCCAGTGCCCTCCAATAAACTTGACCACCCGGAATACAATCCCTTCACCAGCTCTGCCCGTGGAGTCGGCATAGGTCACAGGATTGCTTTCGCAATAAACGTACCAGTTCCGCCCATCCTTGGCCGGATCCCTAGTCAAGAACCGGCCCGTGCTGGAATCGTAGTAGCGATGTCCAAGTAGCTTCAAACCAGAAGAATCTTCCTGGTAGCCAAAGCCACCCGCGTAGCCGAAGGCTCCTTGCCAGGTTCCGGTTGCCGAGACTGCATTTCCGAAGGCGTCGTACTGCTTGGTGGCAGATACGGCTTTGGATACGTCGGTCTGCATTTCGGCGTTTTTGAGGCCGCTGTGCAGGTAGGTGGTGGTTGTGCCTCTCTTCTCGGAAGTTCCAGGAGTGTAGGAGGCGAAGGTGTCGCGGATGACAGGGGCGGTGACGCCTACGCCGTCGCGGGCGTAGGTGTTGGTCACTCCTCCTTCAATCTTGGAGACACGGGTGTCGAGTCCGTTGTACGTGTAGCTCGCGGTCGTGGCTCCGCTGAGGCTCGTGAGCCTGGATTCCCAGTCGTAGTTCAGGGTCGTGACCGATGAGCCGTTGGTGACAGAAGTCGTCCTTCCTGCCGCGTCGTAGCCGTAGCTCTTGGAGCCAGCGGTGAGCATCTTGTCGCCGTCGTCGTAGGTGTAGCTCTCCGTGACTCCGTTCAGGGTCTTGGTGAGACGGTTGCCGTTGGCGTCGTAAGTGTACGAGCACGAGTAACCAGGACGGGACTCGCTGGCGAGCTGTCCGGCGAGGTCGTAGGTGTAACTCGTCGTCACTCCGCCTACTGTCTTGCTCGTCATCTGGTTTGCAAGGTTGTAGGTATACGTTTCCATGCGCACATTCGTGCCCGTGGATGGATTCCATACTCCTACCGAGACGAGGCGGTTGGAAGCGTCGTACAGA
>JAPLCS010000087.1:9140-17137 GCA_026392145.1 Fimbriimonadales bacterium
AGCGTCGTACAGATACTCCTCGTAAAGACCGTTCTGGAGAAACTTGCGGTAAGCGCGGCCAAGGGCGTCGTAGGCTAGGTGAGTGACTTCACCGTGGCGGTTTACGGTGTCGGAGTACCGGCCGTGGGTGTCGTAGATGGTGTGCGTGGTTCCAAGACCAGATTCCACCATCGTCGCCCGTTGCCCAGCGTCGTTGTACGTGTAGCTCTGGGTGCCTTGGGGAGTCACAAGCTGGGTGACCTGGCTAGCCGCGTTGAGGGTCCAGGTGGACGTTCCGGTGCTGTCGAGCATGGACGTTCTGCGTCCAGCATTGTCGTAGCTCAGAACGGTGTCGGTTCCCGTGGGGTAGTCGACGGTGGTCTGCTTTCCAGCATCGTCGTAGACGTAGTTAATGACGTAGTTCAGAGGCGAGGTGTAGGCGGTGGTTTGCCCGGTTCCGCTAAAGCTCCACTCCTCGACGGCTCCGCCAGAGCCTCCTGATCCACTTCCTCCTTCTCCGGGAGGGGTACCACCTTGCAGTGCAAGGTTTGTGTACTCATTAATGCTCGCAAACCACCCTTCATCGCCTAGCTCATCCAAAGCGCGGTTCACCTTGATCCGGGCGCGGTCTGCCTTGAGCTTCGGAGTCCACCAACCCGAACGCGCTTCATCACGGCGTGGGTTGTTACCTTTGAAAACTTTGGTTGGTTTCTCGGTGAATTCCTTTGCCGGCAGCCGGAGCTTCTGATGCAAGAACTCTGCGGTTGCCGTAATCCCTTCATTGATGCCAGCGGCGGCTGAGCTGTAGAGCAAGACGGCGCACATTGTGGCTGAGAACGTGCGGTACAAACGAGAAGGCATGCGGTGATTCCTGAGACTCCGAATACCAGGCATTATAACAAGGAAATCCTCAGTTCCGACGGCGTTTCAGAAATTTTGTCAGAAATTTTGCATTGCCGATTGCGAACCAGTACCAGAAATTATTCTTTGATAGCTTGTTGGGATTTCTAGTGGCCGTTGCGACTGTCCATTTTTGCGCGAAATACCACACTATTTCCTCTTTGCTATCAGTGATCTGACCTTCGTCCAAGCCTCGAACACGCTTGCAAGACCCCTCATCTTCCCTTTGGTGCTTTGGACTCTTTTGGAGATAATCACGCAACGAGGCAACAAAGAACTCGCAGCAAAATATGCTAGGTACGCCCGAACGAAATTGGCAGAAGTGAATCAAGATCCGCTCTGGCACTCAAACTACAGCATTCACGCCGCAGCTGATGCCATCAACACCGGTTTACTTACAAATTCAATCCAAGAGACACTCTTCAACCGAGAATTCAAAGACCGGGTGAATCGACTTTCAATCTCACCCTTCAATCAATATTTCATCCTGCAATCACTCGCAACCATGGATAAATGGGATGAAGCACTCACCTCCGTCAATGACATGTGGGGAGAAATGATACGGTACGGCGGAACAACAACATTTGAAGTCTTTCGCCCAAGTTGGAACCAAATCATCAGCAAAAATGATGCCGTCCCAAACAGCCAGTGCGGGATAGTGAGCCTATGCCACCCTTGGGGTGCGGGTGTAGCAAAGTGGTTGACCGAGCAGATTCTAGGACTGTCGCCCACCTCGCCCGGATTCACAACATTCCGCTTCGCTCCACATTTCGGCACAAAACTCACCAGCGTCAGCGGCTCAGTCAATACACCCAAGGGCACGATTTCCGCGAAAATGGATTTATCAAAAGGCACAGCAGAACTTCACTGCCCCCAAGGAACCACTGGCAGCATTGAAATTCCACGATCGAATCAATCTCTAGTCAAATTGACATTGGATGGAAAAGTCATCGTCACGTCTTCTCCAACAACAGATCAGGTTCTGGTTCTCCCCGACCGGCTAGTGATAACCAACATCCAGCCCGGAAAGCACTCTCTCCAGTTCACACCCTTCAATTCTAACCAATTCCGCACAACCGCTGATCCCCTCATCTACTCCGCCAAATTAGTCTCAACCGACAAAACGACTCAAGGCAACTGGAGCAATAAATACGGCAAGGATGGATATATCCTCCTCGGCGCCAATCAAGACGGCACAGACGAATCGGCACTACCAACCTACGTAAAATCCATTGACTTCTTCCGAGCATTTCCCAAACCCGGAAGACCTGACACTACCATCTGGGATTCCCAAACCAACGATAAAAGAGCACTTGCCCCCTCACGTCTGAACCAGTTCCCCAGACGGGCAACCTGCCTGTCTAACAACGACCAAACCATGACCTTTTCAGTCTGGTTTAAGAATCCTGCAAAGCATCGAATCACCCTGTACTTCGTTGACTGGAAAAAGAGCGGCTCCAGATCAGATATTGAAATGTTTGACGCGGATACGCTAAAAATGATTGCCCCTGTCAGCATGGTCAAGGACCACCAAAACGGACTGTACCTAACCTACGAAACCAAACAATCGACCAAATTCAGATTGAACAAAATCAGAGGAGAGTTGGTCACCTTAAGCGGAATTTTCTTCGATTAAAATGACCCACTCTCCTAAGAGCAAACTAAACTACTTCACCATTTCTTGCTTGGTAGCTATCGGCACGTAGCCAATCTCGTACCCCTTCGGCGGCTTCACGAGCTGAGCCGGATCAATGCTTGCAAGTTTCCCGCGAGTAGGAGCAGGCAAGTACTCCTTATCCTTAGTCCAATTTCGATGCAACATCTCCACCCGTTTCTGTAACTTCTCACGCTCTGCCGAAGTCATTCCCGCATTCAACAAAGCGGGCTGATCTGCAAATCGGTACCAGGAATAGGTGATTGTGCTCCCATCGCCCAACTTCACCTTGAACGGACCGGCCACCGGTCCAGGAATCTTCCAATCACTCTTAACCGCATCAGGCGTGGTGTAAGGCTCCTCAATTGGCTCCGCAGGTCGATCAAACTTCAAAGCATGAAGTCCAGTTTCGACAGGAACGGATTCTGGTTTTACAGGTACCCACGTCGCCTTTTTAGGATCCGAACCATTTTCTAAATGGTAGTACTCAGGCAAATTTACCAACGCCCCGCCCTGAATTTTCCCTTTGCCTGCGAAATCGTAATTCCAGTCATAACCAAAGGTGTTGGCATCAATCGCCTTCGGAGTGGCAAACGACTTCCAAGAAATAGGAACCTTCACCTCAGTCTTCCCGCCTTCGCCAGAACGAATATTCCAAGTGGCACTTCCACCACCGGTAAAAGTTCGAACGAATGCACCAGCAGGTTCAATCCGACCACTTGCCTGAGCACCACCATTAAACCAAGCATTCACTGAGTTCCAAAGTGCTGATTTGTTATAAGTGGAATCCCGATGCACCAAAACCGAAACCCCATTCTCGTCACGAGGAAAGGCAGTCGGAGCAATCCGAGCATACGACTCGCCACGCGAATCAGTTACTTGCGAGCATGGAATGTATTGAGTCTCCATCTGAATATGCCGATTGGGATCAGAAGGCCTCGTATCCAAAAGTTGTCCCTTAAACCGGGGCTCCTTTATCTGTGATTCAGACCAAAAATAAGGCAAGAAGAAAGCCAGCGGTCCCTTAAAATTCTTCGTATTCAAGAACAAGGTCCAGCAGTTGTTACCTGTCGGAAAATCTTTTCCGTCGGTAGTTGACTTGGCATCAGTCAACGGCAAATTCATATAGCCGTAACCAAATAAATCCCCACAAGTACCCTGCTTCAAGTTCAAACCATCAATCGGGAAAACAACCCAAGGACTCAGCTGAGCAACACCATAAAGCCCTCTCGGTTTCTCCCACGTCCCCCACCCATGCGATGGATTATTGGCGATCTTACTAAAATTAGGCGCCACTCCACCCATGATAAATTTAGGCGTTTCTGTAGGAAATCGTGTGTCCCTCCACCAACCTAATCCACCCTCAATATCCGAATACATATCCTTTAGCGGTTCGCCATCTGGCTGAGCAAACATCCAAGTTCCGGGAAGTCCAGTCTGAAACTGATGACCAGGATAGTGTTTCAACAACGGCCAAACAGCCACATACATTGAGAATCCAGCATTATAAGATGAATCAACCTTCTCTCCAGTTGGAATAATCAAGTAGCCAGCCAAATACTCCTTGCCTGCCGCAAAACCTGCCTTAAGTGGATGACTAAGAGATGGCGAAGTAGCCGCCACCAACATCAAACTAACCACCGACATGCTCGCAATCCCAAGCCCTAGTTTCTTGCGATGACTCAACTGAATTTTCAATCCTTTCACATACCCTCTGTGAGCTGCTAAAAAATGCGACTCCGCCGCCAAGTCTAACGCACCCAAGCAATCGAATGCACAGAAAGTACTCCGATACTCAAAATATCGCCATAATTCCGAATCTCCTATTCAAGCAAACAGACGCAGCAGATCCCCAATCAACAACGTCTCGTACCAGTCAAGCAAATCTTAGGCGATAGATGTACCATTATGGAAATGGCGACTTTCTACCCGGCTCAGTACTTCGATGATCCAACAAACGAGTCGGTAAGCGGCGAAAAGCTATTCGCTGTCGCCCTCAAAGAACAACTTAGCGACAACTTCACTGTATTCCACGGCTTTGAATGGATCGCCCAAAGTGGCAAACAAAGACGAGTAAAAGCCGGTGAGATTGACTTTCTTATCTGTCATCCAGCCCTCGGAATGCTTATTGTCGAAATCAAAGGTGGATTTATCTCCCTCAACCAAGAAAACCGCAAATGGATATCCACAAGCCATCAAGGAATTGCAAGGACAATCTCCGACCCCTACGTGCAAGCAAAGAAGTGCGTGGATGGATTGTCTGAAAAATTAAGAGAAAAGTTAGCGTCCGATGACTACTTTGATATCTATCATGCAGTGTGCTTCCCCGACTGTGAATTGGTCGGCGACTTACCAGCCCATGGAGACCCTCGCATCACCATTGACTGCCAAGGTATGACACATCTCAACGAAAAGATCGCGGAAATTCATAAATTCTTCCATGAGGAAAAAGAGCATCGCCCTGGAGAAAAATCTTACGAGGAAATCATCGAAGCGTTAAAAATTCTTTTTGCTCCTCAACTTCAGTCGAAAGGCAGCATTTCAGCCGAGCTGCGTTCACAAGAAATTGAATTCCAACGCCTAACGTTCCACCAAACCAAGGTCATAGATATGGTGAAGTCAAACCGCTATCTACTGGTCGAAGGTTGTGCGGGCTCAGGCAAAACACTCCTTGCAAAAAAACTCGCCGAAATTCGAAAATCAGAAAACAAACAGACCTTGGTACTTTGTTTCAACGAGCTACTAGGCCAAGAACTCTACCATGACCTCGAACCACTTGGTCGAATCACGGCAGGACACTTTCACGACATCTGTAGCCGAATTACTGGAACCACCATCAATCCGAACGGGGACTTTGAAACTGAATACAATCGGCTTGTAAATCTAACCCTCGAAACTCTAAAAAATGGATCTTCAAAGCTATTCGAAACCCCAAAGTTCGATTCAATCATTATTGACGAAGCACAAGACTTCGAACCCCTTTGGTGGGACATTGTTGAACAACTCCTCGTAGCCAACGGCTTTCTGGCGGTCTTTACCGACGCAAACCAAGCACTATATGGAAATGAAAAAGGAGTCCCCGCTGACAGGTTCCCTTTCACCAACCTTCAGCTATGCGAAAACTTTCGAAATACAAAGTGCATTCATGAAGATGTAACCCAGTTTTACGTGGGAACGGAAGAAACCTATTGCATTGGCCCGTGGGGAAAAGCACCGGACTGGATTGAAGCAAAAACCGTAAACGACCAGTGGAACATTCTCAATCAACTTATCGACATCCTTACCAACGAAGAGCACGTCCATCAGAGCGACATCATCGTACTCACCCCACTAGGAATGGGCTCGACAATGTTCAAAAACCAATCGAGTGTCGGCAGTTTCAACTTTGTTCCCTACGAAAAGAGAAACGACTACACCATTAATTGGTCCACCATCCGAAGATTCAAAGGCCTAGAAAGTCCTGTAGTCATCCTTCTGGAATTTGAAGAAAGCTTCAAGAACCACCCAAGAATGGAAGAGCTGCTTTATGTCGGAATGAGCCGTGCAAAAAGCAGCCTATTCATCATCTCACCAGAAAAGTACACCGAACAGAGCTAACACAAGTTGCTGACTGCGCTACTGCTGACCATTCTTCTTCGGAAGAAGAGGGAACTTCTCAATCGAATACTCGCCATCATTCTCTCGCTTGAGTTGGATGTTTCGTTGGCGCATCTGATCCAAAACCTTCTTGTATGAGTGATTGCCCACAAGGTTTTTTAATTCAAGTGGATCACTCTTCAAATCATGAAGAAACTCATAAGCGGGTGATTGTCCAAAATACCTCGCATAAACATAACGCTCTCCTCGAACCCCTTCCCACTGTGGAATGTCCTTATCAACCAATAGATGCTCGCAGAAAAACTCCTTTCGCCACGATAGAGTTGTCCCCGCTGGATTTGCACCCGATGGTTTCCTTGCCGTAA
This sequence comes from Fimbriimonadales bacterium, assembly GCA_026392145.1. GTDB lineage: Bacteria > Armatimonadota > Fimbriimonadia > Fimbriimonadales > Fimbriimonadaceae > Fimbriimonas. The sequence continues at coordinate 15,636 of JAPLCS010000087.1, forward strand.
TCAAGGGCATAAGACTCTTTCCCTGCATCCCAGTGGGAGTCTTGATTCCTGCTAGTTCCAAAACGGTAGGTGCAATATCGATATTCAAAGCCGTGTTGGAGATACTCTTGCCCCGACGTTCCTCCGGCAACCGCGGATCCATAATCACCATCGGCACCCGCAACGACTGCTCGTAATGCACCCACTTCCCAGAAAATCCTCGCTCACCCAAAAAGTAACCATTATCAGACATAAACACAATCACCGTGTTTTCATCCAAGTGCCGTGCCTTCAATTCAGCTCGTAATCGCCCAATTTCAAAATCAATCCCCGAGATCATTCGATAATAAGACCGAACATTTTTGACATACTTTTCTTGGGTATCAAACTGCCAAAACCAACGAATTCGGTTCATCGCCCGCTGCAAAAATGGCGGTTCATTCTGAAAAATCTTCTCCTGCTCAAGCGATGGCACAGGAATAGAAGCGTCCTCATACCAACCATCCACCGTCTTGGGCCAAGGGTACAAACGATCAAACTCCCCGTCTTCTGCATGGGGACTGTTAAACCAAACTGACAAGCAAAAAGGTTGATTCTGTGGACATTGCTCAATAAACTGCAACGCTCGGTCAGTTGCAATCTGATCAATATGTCGCAAATCTCCGTTAGGCATTTTTTTCAAAAACGGATAACCAATCGGCGACAACAAATCAAACATGTTTTTCGCCTGACCTTCGGCAACTGAAACCCCAAACTTACCAACTAACCCTGTCTTATAACCAGCCGCCTTCAACAGAGCAGGATACGACTCGCCACATAATTCTGCCGAAATTGGTGGGGTTCCAAACGTAAACTTATGCCTCCGCTCATAACTTCCCGTCAGAATCGAAGCACGGCTAGCCGCACAAATCGGAGTCGTTACAAACGCTTCAGAAAACCGCACCCCATCATGAGCAATCGCGTCAATATTCGGGGTTTTGACAATCGGATGACCAGCATAGCCGGTAGCATCAAACCGCTGATCATCGGTAAGAATAAACAAGATATTGGGCTGAGAAGAACGACCACCAGCCCCCTGCCCGGTCAAGCCATGCCCAGTCGAGCCATGCCCTTCAACAAGTGAAGGTAAGAGACACCCGAACACCACAACCAAGACACTTAATCGCCTTGATAAAGACCCTACGCCTCCTGCCTCAAACACGGGTATCTTCACCCTCCAACCGAAATAGTATTCTTCCCAGCACCAAGCGTGCATCGGAACATCCCACCGTCAATTCGTGCATTCTTATAACCCAAGAGTCCACCTTTCACCAAGTTCGAGGGAATCACAAACTCAACCTGCATATTGGCAGGAACTTCAACCTCAAATGTCAACTGCGAACCACTCCGAATCCAGTTACTCACAATCTTCCCCCGAACGCTTTGATAGCTAGATTTCACCCAATCTAACCCTGTCGGGGTCATCGGCTCAACAATCACTTTATCAAATCCATACGCATTGCCTGCAGGTCGAATTCCACCCA
>JAPLCS010000129.1 GCA_026392145.1 Fimbriimonadales bacterium
GATTGCTGACGATGAGATTGTCCTGAAAAAGACGCCGAAAACTCATGTTGAGAGTGCCCTTCTTGATAGAACCGTAACGAATGTAGGTCGGATAGGGAAGTATTTCTGGTTAGAACTAGATTCACAGCCTTGGGTTTTTGCTCATTTAGGTATGGCGGGTTGGGTTCGGGAACTTGGCGCTAGCACCATTCGGCTTCGCGAGCATGGCAACGCACCGTTCGAGGACGAGAACGGCAACACTCGGTTTCTGAAGATGGGTTTGGAGACTAACCAAGGTGGTCGGGTGGTAATGACCGATGGAAGGCGGTTGGCGAGAATTTGGATGTGTAATCAGCCCATGGATGATTTAGCGATTTCAAAATTGAGCCCAGATTGGTTGACAAATCCTATGGATGCGGCAACTGTATATGCGAGAATTGCGAAAAAGTCGGCTCCTATGAAGGCGATTCTGCTGGACCAGTCGCTGTTTGCTGGTGTGGGGAACTGGATTGCTGATGAGGCTCTGTACCAAGCCAGAATTCGGCCAAATCGGTTAGGCAAAGAAATGAGTCTGTCAGATACTGAAGTGCTCATTGACAATTTGGTAAAGATTATTCAGGAGGCAGTAGAACTGGGAGCGGACTCTGAAAAGTTTCCAAAGTCCTGGTTGTTCCACTATCGGTGGGGCGGTTCCAAGGGTGACGAGTTGATAGGTGGGCGAGAGATTCAGCGAGATCAAATTGGGGGTCGGACGACCGCATGGGTTCCAGCGGTTCAAGATTAGGTATTCGTTGGATGTTTACTAGGTATGAAAAAGAATTCCAAGTAATTTGTTCAGGTTTTTGCATCCCAAACGTCAAGAAAGGCGTAAAATGAACCTACAAGATACATTCAAGGAGAAACTTATGAGCGATAACAACAACAACGATAACAGTCTTATTTACCTTTTGGCAGGCGTAGGCCTTGGCGCTATCATCGGAGCAGCTGCCGGCATGCTCTTTGCACCTAAGCCAGGCGCAGAAACTCGAGACGAGTTGAACGATAAGTTCAAGGAATTGAAATCAAAGACCGAAGAGTGGGTGAATGAGCAAAAGTCCAAGCGAGATAATGCTCCTGCTGCTGAAGAACTTGGTGTCTAAGTTCTTTATCTAGTTCTCAAACGTCTTAATTCTGTTCATGACGGGTCGAACCGCGAACTGGAGAATCTCTTTATGGGTCGTCATTGCATTGATGACCCTTTGGTTCTTGTGGGCGGTGCGTTCTGTCCTTTTGCCGTTTATCTTGGCACTTGTGATTAGCGCCATCTTAGATCCAGCGGTCAAGAAACTAGTTTCCAGGGGATGGAAGAAATCCTCTACGGTGGCACTGGTTCTCATTGCCTTCTTCGGAACCTTACTCATACTTGGAATCGCTTTGACTCCGATGGTCACCAGTCAACTAGCTGGATTGAAAGACAAAGGTGACAAGGTGATTGCGAGTGTGACCAATCCGAATCCGCTCGATAACTTTTTCTTACGAGGGAATCCGGAAAATAGGGTGAGAATGGATTCACAAAAGGATCCGGTGGACGAAGCATTGTCCCAGTACTCATCTTTGCTCTCAAGGGCGAATTTGCCCACTACCAAGCGAGCGTGGGTTGCACAATACATTGAGCCACAACGAGAGCAGATTGTTAAGGCCGTTGAATCGGCGGTGAAGAGTTCGATTGGAATGGCGACGAGTTTGGTTTCTCAACTGATTCCGCTGATTTTTGTGCCGTTATTGGTAGCTTTGATATTGCCGAACACCGATGAGTTTAAGCGTAAATTGGTCATGCAAGAGTTCGATCGGGATGGCGACGAGTTTGGTTTCTCATCTGATTCCGCTGATTTTTGTGCCTTTATTGGTCGCTTTGATACTGCCGAACACCGATGAGTTTAAGCGTAAATTGGTCATGCTGATTCCGCCTCAGTTGAGGAGACCTACGGTTGATTTGACAGATGATATTGGGGACGTTTTTTCTAATTATCTTCGTGGTGTTGCCATTGCAGTGTTTGGCTACATGGCATTCATGGCGATGCTATTGAGCCTACTCGGTGCACCTTATGGACTTTTATTAGGTGCTTTGTTTGGCGCAATTTATTTGATACCGTATCTCAATGTGGTTATTTCGAGTACGACTTTGGTGCTGGTTACGGTATTGAGTGGGAAACAGGATTGGTTGACCATTCACTTTTCTAGTCCTTGGGCTTACGCTGGGGTCTTGGTAGTTTCCTATGTTGCTTGCCACTTTGTGTTTGACATGATTGTTTATCCTCGATTTGTTGGGAACGCGGTCGGTCTCCACCCAATTGTTTCGATGTTCGTGATTTTTAGTGGTGGTGCGCTGTTTGGGTTGCCAGGAATGATTCTTGCGTTTCCTGTAGCGGGCTCAATCAAGGTGATTTTGGATCGCTTGTTGGCTGTCACGAACAAGACCGAGAGGGAACTTATTCTTCCTGAATTGCCGTTGAGGCATCGAGACGATGTCACTGGATGAATGTGAGTTGTTTTTGAAGATTTGTTTCTAGGAGATTGAACTGATGTTAACCACCCTGGGACTTGTCTATGCTTTTTCTGTTGGCCGGGTAGAGCAGTTTGACGTGAATGTAAAACTCAAGGGCTGGATTCCACTTTTTGGTGGGCGTGAGGGAGAAGCCAACGTTGACTTGATAATTAAAGCAACCGGAGTTGATGCGAAAGAGGCGGGAGATCAAGCGGTTCTGTCGGAAATTACTTCAATGAAGGCAACCGCTTTCGGTTCGACGCTTCCATTAAATACAAATAACGTTGAGCAGTTTTTTCCTAAGTCAACGGCACAGTTTCGGGCCAACGGCAAGGTGTTGAGTAACGATGCGCCAGATATAAAACTCCCCGTCAAATTGCCTGGACTCGACTCAAAACGATTAGCAGAAATTAGCTATTTACCGTTAGAATTGCCCAGCGGTTCTGAAACTTATTCGTTTGAACGAAACTTTAGTGGTGTGTTGGTCAAGTACTTGGTGAAGTCTCTTGGAGTTGTTGATGGAATCGCGAGCTTTGATATCAAGTTATCACAGAGTGAGACTGGGTTTGAGGACAATTTTGGTAATGCAACCGAGCAGAAAGAAGGAATCTATGCGACTGAATCCACCTTGGTTGGGAGTGGTTCGGCAACATGGAATTTGA
>JAPLCS010000212.1 GCA_026392145.1 Fimbriimonadales bacterium
GGTTGGAGTTGAGGCGGAAGGTGCTTTTAATCGTGAGACCAGTGTGATGCAGGCAAAGAAAGTTAAAATTCACACAGATGGAACGGGAACAGGAAACATTGTTGAATCCAAAGGGTTGGCCTTTCAAGCGAACTTAACCAGTGGTTCGTTCACCCTCACGGTATCAGAATGGGAAGGATTCTCTTGGGATGCAACAAAGCCACTGCCAGTTTTGGTGCCGATGAATGCTCTCATTCAGGATAAAGATGGAAAACCTATGCCACGACCTGAATTCTTTGCCGCACTTTCTGCTGGTGCAAAGGTTAAAACGTACGGCGTCTTGAAAGATGGAGTACTAAATGCTGTTCGTCTTCGAATAGAAAAGTAAGAAATCTTCTTTACAAGAAAAAGCCCTTGTCAGAATAGACAAGGGCTTTTTGTCATCATTGTGAAGGATTTTAGTGAAGGATAGATCAAGTTCTATGTCTAAAAGTGATTCTGCCCATAGTTAAATCGTACGGGCTGACTTCGACCTTCACTCTATCGCCCGGCAGAATTCGAATGTAATGCATTCGCATCTTTCCACTTACGTGGGCAAGTACCTCCATATCCCCTTCATCCAGCTTTACGCGGAATCTGGCATTTGGAAGATTCTCGATTATCGTTCCATCGAGTTCTATCCCAGTTTCCTTGTCCGACTGGTCCTTTGTTTTGGGTTTGAAGTGCCTGCGTTTCGCCATGCTTACATCTATTGTACCAATTAAATGTCAGAGAACCAAATTGCTCAGGTTATCGAACTGTGGGAGCTAAGGAAGAGGTGGGATATCTAGTGGTGTTTCTGGCGGATTATTTCGGCGGTAAATCAATTCGATTTCTCCGGTTGTCTTAGAACCTTTGCTGTAAATTCTGTAACCACTGCCTTTGATCTCAAACATGAATTCAAATTGACTAAGTGGGTCAAAGCGTTCCTTTGGGTCTGTTATGATTTCTAATGACTTCGGTAGTTCATTCCAGTGCCAACGATACATTTGCACTAAAGAATGAAGCTTCAATATTCTTAGTTGAGTTCTTATCCGCGCATAAGCACCCAGCACATTTCGGTAGTCCGGTTGTAATTGTTGCCCAAGCCATGTTGCATCGGAGGCGTTGGTTAAATCGGGGACATTCCCCCATTCAGACTCTGGAGCATCCATTGTTCTGATTACAAGTTGGCTATAAGTTTTAATTTCGGTGATTGCATCTTGTACTAAATCGCTCGCTTCAGCCTTTGACATGGTTTGCAATTTCGCAATGACTCCTTTTGCTCGTTGAGATGAGTTATCATCGTTAAGAAAGGACAGAAGTGCTTCTTTGGGTTCCTTCTTCAGTGGATCAAGGAAAGAAAGTTCAGTCAACATGATCTGAGGAATTGGATTAGCTGAACTCAGAAATTCACGAGCTGAACTTTCTAGGTATTTCCAATCAACCTCACTGAAGTGTTCCATGTGATTTTGAATTGAAGCCATCAATATACTTTCGCAACTGATACCCACTAGGAGCCCTGTTAGCGTATCTCTTTGAATATTCTTGGCCATAGTGAAAAGGTCAACTAATACTTTTGCGGCCTCACCAGTTCGACCGTCGGCAATCATAGAGTCAGAACACATAACACCGTACTTTACTAACCGTTTGAAAGCTGAGTACTCAGGGAATAGTGTTTCCATGGTGATAGGTCTCGTTGGAAAGATTGGTTTGGCATTGCCAATCCGTACGAGTTCTAATGCGCGTCCAAAATCTTTGTAAAGCAGTCGACTTATCTGAAGCGGTGTCTTACCTAGGATTCTTTGATAGGTTTTCTGAAGATTCTTAAATTTATCAGAAGGTGTTTCCTCATCAGCTTGGGGTGGCGCAGGAGACTTAGGATCGTAATTCATCATGAACGAGCATTCTGGGGATGTGACTATCTCAGCTGCTCGCACGTACTCCTCATATCCATTTTTTCCCGTTGGACGAGGAACCGTCGTTTTGAATATTGACGACTGCCCGTTAGTTTGAAGAATCAGCAAGGCGATGACTACGGGACTCATGGGGTAACTCTGTTTTGGTGAAATTGACTTTGAAGTGCTTAACAACGGTTATCTTTGAGCACCCTCTCCATTTTCAGCTAAAAGTAGCATAATCACCGCCCAGGACTGTGCTTCCGCATAGGAAACAGCTTCGATTTCAACATTAAACCCATCAACTCTCCGAACATTCGGAATCCTTGCGGCCCAATCGGCATCTTCAGTCCGATTTACTTCAAGGCGTACGACGTATGGAGCACTTGGGAGCCACTGACCAATTTGATTCCGATTAACGACTCCCTGGTAGGCGCTTTCTTCAATAAGCATCCCTGTCTCGGAGGGGTGAAGTAGACGTCCCATATACCGTCCCATGCCATATTTTACGGTAGCTGTTTCAATTCCTGAAAAGAGAGTCTTTGCTTCTGCAACTCCTTTGTCATCAGAAGACGCAAACACCATCGGTACTCCATATCGAGCGGCAGTGCCACCTGACAGGGCCATTTCACCAACCTCTTCTCCGTTGATGTATAGCCTATGGGATCTCCCTGTGTACGTGTGCTCCATAATGCCTTTGGTAGTGCCTTGTTTTGCGTGGTATCCAACTAGCATCGCAGCATCGTATGAGGTGTCAATCCCCTCCATCATTCCGTCACGACCTGACCCATGACCAGAAATGAGTTGTA
>JAPLCS010000093.1:0-3017 GCA_026392145.1 Fimbriimonadales bacterium
TCTGATCAAAATCGTGTTATTCGGATGAATCCGAACGGAGCTATTGCTCGGGAGCTCACAGAATTTGCATTGGATAGTGTGTTTGTTCCTTCAGGTTTCCGGTCAGGAGATCCGTTGACTTTCGCCAATCCTCGTGATGCTGCCACTTACACGAGCGAAGTATTGCAAGCCAATAACAAGTTCAGCAATGCTCAACCGCTAGAGCAGTGGAGACACTACTTGGTGGCTGACCAGGGCAACAACCGTCTGATAGAAGTAGTTGACCGGTATGCGATGGATATCACTTCGGGTCAGCTAACGAGCAAATTGTCCGAAGGGACTTTGCTTTGGCATTCAATGGCTCAAGTTTCTGGCAAGGGATACGCCTATAACAGCTTCTCCCGAGTGCAAGTGGGAGCGAATAGCTTCATGATTGTTGCGGGAGTAGGTGGCAAGTCACCGACTCGAATGGATGCTGGCGAACCGAATATGAACGGAAACTTGGTGGGAGATGCCAATCCTAACGGGCAGCGTTCTTCCAATACCGGTAACGGCGGCATTGTCATCTTCAGTACTCAGTTGCCTGGAGGCTACCGAGTTTTTGATCAGTACACCAGTTTGGCTGTTGACCCAACGCGAAAGTGGGACTTCAACACGGGCTCATGGTCTATGGATCCGTCGATGGCTAGTGAAATCGGTGCAAAGAATTTCCAAAATCTGCAATCGGTCACGGCGTCGCTAGTGCCTGGTGGAGTGCTTGCCGTCATGGTGACAGATTCTACTGGCGTGTATGAGTTCGGAACTTCGGCTTTGAGCCCCACCACGCTGGTGACTCGATGGATGCTCCCAAGTTATGCCATGAGTGCAATGCGCCGAATTGGAGCAAATGGCGGTTCACCGACCGATGATAATCCGGCTCGGTTCTATCCAACCTATGCTCGACGATTAGACGAAGACAACGTGATTGTGGTCAACGGCTATCAGGGGCGGAACATTTCGAACAATCGCAACTTCTTAGGAGAAGTGTTGCAAATTGATGGACGTATTGACCCAGTGGTCGGCCTACAGCCTGTGACCTACTCGGCACAAGGGTTCTCGACAAATATTATCAACCTTGGATTTAACACTCGAAGCATCAAGCTTCGGTTCGGACCTATCGAAGGTGCGAGAGGGTTAGTCCTCCCAGTTTTCGCAGATCGACGGTAACGGAGATGCTTGAGGCAAAGCATGCATAACATGAAACGAATAACGATAATGATGGTAGCGGCAATGTCCGCTTTCGGATTTGGTCAGCTAACAGGGCTTGACCATCCGACATTGAAGGGGAACAACGCCCGAACGGGTGTGAATGGAGATGTTGCGGGTTCGAGCCCGGGATATTTGTCGGTTGCAAACTCAACTGGCACGACTCAGTCTGCTCTTCGATGGTTCCTTCCATTGCAATCTTATACTCCGGTTACGTCTCTTCGCCTCAATGAGATTAACCCGTTCAAAGCCATCATTGACAATTCAGATCGTGGACTTGGTAGCAACCTGGATGAAGGTGGTGCGGAGCAAGGTCCGTTTGATCCACTTCCTAATGGAATAGCTGGACCGGTACGGAATGTTTGGTCCACTCCAGGTGCTGATGAAGCCGCACCGAATACCTATTCGATTGCGGTTCGCCGAAATGTGAATTCGGCAAATGCGGTGCCTTATCAGTCGCGTAACTTCAATCCTCGTTTCCCGCTTTATCATTATTCTCGTACAACCAGCGCGGCTGCCAATACAGGACAGGACCCTCGAACGGCACAGTCTCGGTCTCGATTAGCGTCTTATGGTTGGACATTTACTCCCAAGTATTCTGTATTTAATAGCGGAACAGGAGTTTTTGATGTCTTCAATGACAGTGGAGTCAAAGCCTACGGAATCTATGCGTGGATTCCTATCGGACCAACAGAAATTGGTGGAACCCTTGTCTATCCACAGAGATACTGGGCTTATGAAATCACTTACGGTATCGGTCAAAAGTATGTAGATATCGTCGATACCTATGCATCGGGTGGTGGATGGGTTCGGCTCGGAAATGGTGGAAAGCCAACCAATCAAATGTTCCCTTCGGGTGGACTTGATGGAAGCGGAAACCCTTATCCGATTAAAGTTACGCTTTTCAATACCATTCCACGGGATGCGAAGGATCAGTTGCTCGAGAGTGTTGATGCTACGAAGCCGGACAACAGATTCGTAGTGTATGCCGATGCGGTCATGTTCAGTACCGAAAGTGACACCGGAGTAGCAACTCCAACATCAGCTGGGTTTGGTTCGACTGACGTTCGAGTTCTTTATTCTCAGAACGAAAATATCATTGATTCGGTCACTATGCCTCCGGTCTCGGGTAGCTATACCGCCAAGCCCAAGACGATTAGCAAGGGTGTGCTCTCAAGTTTAGACTACAACTTTGGAAGCAGAAAGTGGCGATACAGCCCGCTGGAAGATGGTCCTGATACGGTGACTATCAGTATCGATAACACCAATCCGAAGATTATTCCTGGTGTGCTGACCGTTCCGGAAACAGACCACCCTAATCAGCGAGGAACTTCTTATCTTTCGACCTCAGTTGTGGGAGCAACGGCAACCGATAACACGGTTGTTAATCCGGAAGCAGATGTTCCTGATGGAGGTTACGAACTCTACACCTATGTTGGTGGTGACAATTCGTTGCTCCCAGCAAAGCAATTTGCTCATGCAGCTAAATACACCATTACAGAAAATGGGCAAGCTTATGACTACACCATTGACTTACGCGGTGAAAGGGCTGATCAAAATGGTGTCATTTCCTATCGTCCAGGATGGGTTCGACTTGGTGATCGCAGATACAGTCATTCACAGGCGAACAGGCTTACCATTTCGTTTAAGAATGCGTCTGATGATCCAACTGATCTTGGACGAAAGACTTATGTCGATGAATTGAGGTTTGTTGGTGCGGTTGGAACTGATATTAAGTCCACGCCAGTGCATTGTAGAGCTTTGGTGAGGGAGACCCCAACCGGTACCCCAGT
>JAPLCS010000093.1:3053-6585 GCA_026392145.1 Fimbriimonadales bacterium
GACGACTGCACTGTTTGGACGCTGATGGAAGAGGAGACGGCACAGCCAAGGTTTATTGGACTTATCCAAGCACTTTGCCAGCCAATCTTGACCCCAATCTCTCGCCGGGGCGAGATGCCAACGACCCTTCTGGCCAAAAGTTTGATGGGGAGAATGACACGCTTTCCGCCACGATGGCGACTGACTATGATATGAGCACCGCCGTGGTTCAGAGATTGTCAATTCCTGGGCCAGGTGGAATCACTATTCAGCGCGACTTCTTGTTCATCGGAACTAAAAATGGTCGGGTGAATTGTATTTCGATGGAAGGTCGCGGAGATGCGGGAACTACCACCCCCGGAACCACTTATCGACGATGGACCTATCCTGAGACGTTCCCATCGCCAAGAGCAACCACGAGCAAGTTGGGAGCCATTACTTCGATCGTTCACGGTACCGTTGTATTTAGATCAAGACCCAAAGACATTATTTACGTCGGAACTGAGCAAGGAAGAGTTTATGCACTCGATGCAAACGGTAAGTTCAGTTTTGATACCCCCTCTGACTTGGATACAACAATCATCTGGCAGTATCCACCTGCAAATAGCCCGACTCTCAATCAGATTGTTGGTACACCCACTTTAGACGCGGCCAATAACCGACTCTACTTTGCAACCACAAAGGATGATGATCAGGGTTCTGGTGTATACGCGGTGGATGCGAGAACCGGGTCACTCGTATGGTCAAGAACAGCTGATGATACTGCACCTGCGGCTGATCAAGCAGAATTTTTGGACTTCAGGGGTGGCGGTGCTTATGTGCCTGCCTCAGTACTTAATGTGCTTCCTGGTACTGCAATGCCGAATACGTTCTATATTCAGAACGATAACGGTTTTGTTTATGCATTGAACGCTAATACAGGTGAAGTGTTATGGCGGACGTCTGAGCTACTTGCTGGTGGCACGGGTTCCATTATTTTCTCGCAGATTAAGACATTTGATGCGTCCGGTGTCATTGTTGATAAGCCAGTCATCTTTGTCACGACAGAAAGCGGTAAGTTCGCTGCTCTCTTTGCTCGCTTGGGTGATGAGACTCGATTTGGTAATAGGGCTGCTTGGGGCTATAACATGGATGCCTCTATTGGTTCGACAATGACGGTTTCGAATAAGTGGCTTTATGGCACCACTTCGAATGGCTATTTGTTTGCTTGGTCTGACCCAATAAACCCAGGTGGGGTGTTACCTCCCGGCTTTATTCCACCCGGGGAAGAAGTGATTACGGACAACAACCAAGACCCTTTGGTTGAAGAGTTTCGAAATGCGCGTGTCGCTTTCCTGAGCCCGGAAGGATTCCGAAGGCTCCGTCGAACCAATCCTGGTGGGGTAACTGGTTTATTCAATTTCAGCGATGTTTTGGATACTGCAGCCTATACAACTCCCAACGGAAACTTGCGGGCGCCTTATCGAAGTATCCGATCAAGCAATGTTTATGAGTGGGGTGAAACCATTTATGTGATGGTTTACAACTTCCCTGTAAAGCTTCAGAACACGAATACGCCGGCAGATGATGTTCCTCCGCCGATCGTTGAGGCAACCGTCACCACTGAGGGTCGTGCAGCACGACCTGTGGCTTCGGAATCGCGATTGTTCCTTGATAAAGATTCGACGAATGCTGATGGTGGATACGCGGTTTTTGCAATTCCTTTGACTTCGGGTGGTGGCACTTCTCAAACGCCTGGGCCAGGCCGAATTCAGATTCAGATTCGAACTAGTGCCACTAATCGTTCCAATACCCAACAGACGATTACTCTGAATCCGGCTACCTCTCGGTTAACCTATCGAGTGGCAAATCCGATTGGAATTTCGGTTGAGAATGTGTTTGGTTCTAATGTAGCCGAACAGCTTGGATACACGGTTGATGGAAGTCGACGAGACGCATTGGTGAACGGTTCTCCGGATATCAATGGTGATCCTGTGCTTGGAACGGTTAGAGGCTCACTCTTCGGCAAATCTGTTGGTACAGGTAGCCATGGAGCAAGTCGAAAGACGGTGGTTAATGTCTTCGACCGAAGTTTGATTACGTTGCAACGCGGCGAAGGTCGAGGACTCGACTTAGTTCGAATGGATCGACGTGATTTGAGATGGCAAGGTGGAGCTGCGGCGGTCATGAAGGCATTTGCTAATGTGCCAGGTATTGGATCGCTTCTTTCTGCTTTTGAAGATCTTCCTACGAACTTCCCGAATGTAAGTTTGGACTACCCTGATCTCCCTCGTGAGCAAGTTCGAGTTCGAAAGGATCCAAACGGTAACGTTGAAAATCCAGTCTTCAACTCGGTTACTCTGAAGGGACCTACTGTAGCAGGTGGCGGTCCGGTAACGGATACCAATGCAATGTCACGAACGATTGTTCCGACACCTTTCGAGTTGCAGGTAGATGTTCCAAAGTATCAGCCTTCTAACCTTGGAACCAGTTCGATACCTAACCAGAGCAGCACGTTCTGGCAAGCAGGATACGCTGGTCGGTTCACGGTCTATGTTGATAGTGATGGTAACGGAAACTTCACTGGTGGAGGTCAGCGAGAGGCTTATCGATCGTTCAACCTTGCTTCTGCCGTTTCACCAGATCAGAAGATTGTGATTGGTAATCCAAACATTGATCTTGGTTCATTGGCAAGTGGAGTGGGTTATGACTCGAGGCTTACGTATGGATCAGCTCGACCCTACCGAACACTTTCTCCAGCTACTTACTTCAACCCTTACTTTGATCCTAGTAACCCGACGAATCCTGGATACAGCACTCTGTTCAAACCAGTTCAGATCTTTAACGAAGGAAACGTCAATCTTTGGAATGTTCGATTAGCCAAAGGCACCTTGGATTTGACTTCGGGTCTTTACTGGCCGTGGCAAATCTTGTCTCAGAACAATCGGGATGAAGTGTGGCTTGATGGTGCGACTGACCTGCACTCAGATATCGATGCACGGTTTGCTCCGTTCATCAACAGCACGAACAACAACATCATTGTCCAAAAACCACGGGTTGGAGACACTGCTGGCCGACAGCTACGAGTGAATCCAACGTCTCGGTTGAATCCAAATATCCCTAACAGTGGAACGCAATTGCTTCCTCCTTTGGGCGGTATTGATTCACTGAACCGAGATGCTCGCGTTGCGGTTTCGATTCCTTTTGGTACTCCAGTGGGTCGTTATTCCCAGTTGATGCGTGTGATTGAAGACACTGGCGTGACGGGACTTGGTTCTGGTACTGGTGCTCTGGATGAATCCATATCCCTTGGCTACTCGGCCAGCGGAACGGCTGTTCCTCAGGAAGCCTTCAGCGATCCAACGTTTACTTTGACCTTCAATGTCAAGGAAACTCGATTGACCGGTGGAAAGAGCGACTTTACCGATGCGGTTATTCACGAAGGTAACGCTATCACTCCTACGGCTCCGGCTCAGTGGATGGATGTTCAGCCATCGGGAATGAGAAGAACCAACGGCGACTTAATGTTCGCCTTTGCTTCGAACCGACCATCGCTCACGCCAGCGGTCGGTAA
>JAPLCS010000093.1:6604-7898 GCA_026392145.1 Fimbriimonadales bacterium
TAGTTTACGAAACACGAGAATCTTTGTGGGTCGGATTAGGGGTGCTCCGATGGGTGGGGTTGATCCTGCTCGCGGTGTGGACTCATCGCTGAGAGATTTGAACCAGTTTGTGCCTGCTGACCCAGCTAACCAGCGATGGTGGCAAGGTCAAGCGGTTCTTCCGGTCATGTCATCGGCGAATATCTTCACCAATACGTTGACGAACGGACTTCCTTCGCCAGTCAGTCTAGGTGGCTCGATTGTGCCTGGCACGGAAAGCTACGGGCATCCTGCTTTCTCCACTATTGGGGATAAGGGACTTACGGGGGCACTCAATCGGTTCTTCTTGGTTGCTTATGTGGCGAATGCCAAGCGTCAGACCGCGAATGGTGTGGTAGATGATTCTCGAATCGTTGTCAGCCGAGTGAATTTTGATGGTTCAATAGGATCTGAATTTGCATTGGATGCCGACCCGACATTGTTGAAGGGACGTCCTACGTTGATTCAGGATGGCGGTATCGCTTACATCATGTATTCGGCAGAGTCGAACGGGACGAGCGCCAACTACTTTGTCGTATTCGATACGCGAACTGGCTTTGGTCAACCTGTTCAACTTGGCTTTGGTTCTGGATTCGAAAGCGTTTCCTCGCCAAGTGCCATTGCACGAAGAAAGCTGGATGGTTCCACCGAAATTAATATGGCGTTCACCGGTCGGTTGCGTGGTAGCGGAGTTTCAGAACTCTTCTTGTCACGATTGCAAGTCGGTGGACCTCAAGGATGGCAGTTCGTTACCTTTGGTAATGCGAGCATCTTGAATGGTTCGTTGGTTGACAACATGACCTACGATGCCCGATTGGGTGGCTACCGGGCACGCGGTGCGGCATGGGCGGGTGATTTTGCAGTCACTCTTGCCGATGGCACACCTGTGGTCTCTGGCCCTGCAGTGACAGATCGTCAAACGCTAATTAGAACCTATCCGACCATCTTTGGCGGGAACATGGTTGTTGATTCGAATCTTGGTGTTGTTCGCTTCACACAAGCAACCTTGCCTAAGAATCTGCAATTGGTAGTGACTTACACGCCACTGTTCATTCGAGTATCGGGAACGACGGTGGCGGGTTACTCCACGCCATCGCTGATTTTTGATCCTCGGGTTGAGCCGTCTAATACCAGCACCACCTATGCGTTCTGGAAGACTCCAAGTGGGGCGAATCAGCCTGCCAATAGTTCTACAACCTTTAGCCACCGGTTTATGCTGAGCTCTATTAGGAGTGCAGCGGCAGGCGGTCAAACTGGACGACCCGTGATGTCTACC
>JAPLCS010000138.1 GCA_026392145.1 Fimbriimonadales bacterium
AAGACTCGTTGCTTTTCTGATAGCTCTGAAAGTTGATCAGCTTGTGGGTACGCCAAGAGTAAACAGTATCCTGGAAGGTATTGATTGTCTGCCATGACTGCGAACCCGCTCGGTAGTCGTAATATGAGCTGTGGGTTTCGACCTTCGGCAAGTGCCTCTAACCTTTCTGAGGGGGTGACATTCATGGAATTTTTCCTTTCTCTCTATGATAACGTATTGGTACGTTGATTCGTTTTCTGTAAGTCTCTTTCAAGTTCCCTCAGAAGATTAACAGTTGAAGAAATTGCTGAATTTCCGCCGAGGATTTCACTTAACTCATCGAATGCCTGTAATTGACTTTCTGCGCGAGCTTCGAGTTGGTCGAATGCCCGTTGAATTTCTGTTACCGTACAGTTTTCCTGAATTAGCTCGGGAACCGCTAATCGGTTGAGGAGAATATTGGGTTGGCTGATGAATTGGGGACGCTTCCAACCGATTAGCTTCGTTTCAAATTCCACCCATTTGGAGACTTTGTACACCACCACCATTGGAGTCTGGGACAGTGCGGCTTCTAAGGTTGCTGTTCCGCTGCACACGATTGCTCTTTTTGAGTTTCGGAGAATTGAGATGACAGTTCCATCCTGGGTTCCATCAGAAATGATGTCTGTGGGTGAATTGAACGCCCGCTGAACGGTGGGTTCATATCTGGGTTGGCAGGGGATTTGCCGTGGTGCCTCCACTTGAATTTTGGGAAGAATGGGGAGTAGTTGTTCGAGTTCGCTTCGACGCGAGCCCGGGAGGATGGCAGTGCCATACCGTTCGTGAGAAGCCGTCAAGATTTTGGAGTGGATTTGTTTGAGTGGATGTCCGAAAAAGTGTGCGTTGGCACCCATTTTGTTGAGTATCTCTGCTGACCAGGGGAAAGGTGTCACGATGTGGTCAGTGACTTTGGGAAGATCTTTGCCTTGTCTATCGCGGCGCCAGGATCCTGGTGGCACAAAGTAGAGCACTTTCCATCCGTTTTCTTTGGCGCACTTAGCGAGTCTTAGGTTCATAAAACCGAAATCAATGGGGACAAAAATTCCTGGCGGACCTTTGGCCAATATTTGTCGAAATCGTTCGAAAGTGCTAATTGCACCCAGACCTTCTCGAACGGATTGAACAATAGAAATGCTTCCCCAACTAGATGAGTTTTTGATGAGTGGTTGGTTGGCTACTCGGGCGAATCTTGTTCCGCCAATTCCACCGATGTTGGCTTCTGGACATTGACTGAGAAGTTCGGATGCGATTGCGTGAGCGTAGAGGTCACCTGATGCCTCCCCCGCACAAAATAGAACCTTCATAGCTAGTTATCGCTGGTCGCCACGACCATTTCTTCCGCTAAACCTTCGTTCTTCGAATTCAACTAAGTAGCGGACTTCATCTGTTTGTGGTACTTCAATTCTCACTAATTCGAGTGCGCTTGTGAGACCAATCTTTGATTTGAAAAGGAGTTTTACCGCTTTGTGGAGGGCAAGCCGTGAGTCTTGGGTGATTCCTAATCGCCTGAGTCCGATGGCGTTGATGTCTCTGACTTCTTCTTCTGCTCCGTCAACGAGTGTGAATGGTGGGACGTCTCGGGTGATTTTGGTGAAGCCACCGACCATGGCAACTTTTCCGATTCTACAGAATTGGTGGATTCCAGACATTCCGCCGATGAAGGCTCTGTCTTCGATGGTTACGTGTCCTGCGATGCCACAGGAGTTTGCTACGGTCACGTGATCATGGAAGTGACAATCGTGAGCGATGTGGCTGTACGCCATGAGCATGCAGTGGTCACCGACTATGGTTGCCTTGCCTTCAATCATTGAGCGATGGACAGTGGTGTACTCTCGAAAAATATTGTTGCTCCCAATTTTGAGGAACGTAGGGACCCCCTTGTAGGAAGTCGCTTGGGGATCTCCTCCTATTACAGCACCTTGAGAGAATTGATTATTCTCTCCGATTTCGGTCCACTTTCTTATGGTGACGTGCGATTGCAGTACGCATCCTTTACCAATCTTTGCCCCTGCCTCGATGTACGAAAATGGTCCGACGATCACATCGTCGGCAAGTTCCGCACCCGGGTCAACAAAAGCTAGGGGATGAATTTGAGGCAAGTGTAAGTTTCCTTGGTAATTATATAAACTTATTCAGCAGATTGATTGGGGTCGGCGAGCTTAAAGACCATCTCCATCTTGGCGGCTAAATCTCCGTCAACGCTCGCGGATGCGAGCATTTTCCCTACATTGCCTTTGACCCAAAGGATTTCGATATTTATGATTAGTTGGTCACCGGGTTGGACCATGCGTCTAAACTTGACTCCATCGATGCCTCCGATGAGGGGGATTCGACCTGCAAGTGTTGGGTTCTTCATCAGAAGAGCCGCACCCACTTGGGCCATGGATTCAATGATAAGCACACCTGGCATGATTGGTTTGCCTGGGTAGTGACCTTGGAAGAATGGCTCATTCATGGTCACATTTTTGAGACCCGTACACTGGGTGCCTTCTTCGTTAATCTCGAGGATTCTGTCGACGAGAAGCATCGGATACCGGTGAGGTAAGACGCCGAGAAGTTCCGTAATATCAACCACGATTTAACCTTTCCAAGAGGGTACCCGTATTTGGGTTTTGAACCCAAAATTTTTCCTTGCATTTTGTAGCTGAGGTGAGTACTTTTTGGCACTTTAGTTGCAAAAATTATCTTTTGATAACTGCCTATTGACTTGGTAGATTGTATAATTTTTGAACGAAAAGGACGGGAAATGATGATTCTTGGCATGCTCCTTTATGGCACCCTTCCGACTTACCATCAGCAGCACTTTGAGGTGTTTGGTGAGGTCGCACCAGCGTACAACCAAGCGATTCTCAAAGGCGTTGATGAGATCCAGTCAAAAGTTCCAACTGGTGGTGGCTATTTTATTGGAGTCAAGGCTGTGCCTGCTGAGTGTCCAATTGGAATTCCACTCCAATTTCTCGGTAATCCACTGTTGACGCCCACTCGGCCGACGAGTTATTGTTCAGGTGCCTCTTATTCAGCTTTTATCGCTTCTTTGAACCAGATATTAAGTGCATCTACCAAGAGTTTGACGCCTGAGCAATTTGAGGCAACCCGCATGCAGGAACCGGATGGAGGGCGTCGGGAGGACATGGTCAAACTCTGGGGATGGTGGAATGCTGACGGTCCGGGGTCATTCTATGCGCTTACCCAGTATACGAAGATGGGTAAACGGGTAGCGGTCGGTGATGCGGTCTCAGGTGATTTCTGCAATATCAATTGGGTCAAAGGGCCGGGACATAGTGTGGTTTTTCTGGGCTGGGAGAATACTGTTGATGGTCAGCCGGGTATGAGGTTTTGGTCCAGCCAAAAGTCTACTGATGGTCTTGGAGATTTGGTGGTGCCTGTAACTTCGATTTCAGGTGTCGTTTTTACGCGATTGACTGAGCCTGAGGCAATTTATGAAATGAATCCATCGTTCCAAATGGAACGCATTAAAGTTGAGTACGACTCGGTCACTCCTGGATTCGTTGCCACACGAATCCGCGAACGTGTCGGTCCATTAGCCACGATTCTTGGTCGGAAATAACCCTGAAGTTTTCTGGAGGTTGAGGCGGTTGAGTAAATTGAGGGGAGCCGAAACAACGGTAATGAGTTTCGCTGTGCACTAGCACTGAAATGGAGCCTCCTACCTCAACGTGTTCCAAGGCGCTTTGTAGGTTTGAATCTTTCCATGTGTAGTGGAGAAGCACGAGTTGGAAGCGGTTGTTCGTCGTGAATTCGTGAATGTTTGAATGCACAAAGTGGATGCGGTTGGTTACTTGAAAGCGACTTGAAAATTCATCTATTGACCGCTGGATTTCGGGCAGGTGATCAACCGCTGTGACACTCCATCCGTTGCAGGCTAACCATATGGAGTCTCTTCCGTTGCCGCAACCCAAGTCAAGAGCGCATCCGGTGTCGGAGCGGCCTAGTTTTTCGAGTTGTGGGTGAATGTGCCATGTACGGTAGGCAAATTCATTATTTTCCTTCGAATGGATAATTGGGCGTCTTTTGAGGTTAACAAGTTGCACAGCCGTTTGCTCATCGGGGCATTCTATGGATTCATAGGGTGCAGGAAGAGTTTGGGTGTAGAGCGGTGCCTTCTGGATAGAAGGCTCCGGTCCCCACGGAAGTAAGTCTGGTTTCAATTGAGTAGTTAGCTACGATTAGGCCCGACCCATGAAGGCATCCATCGCTCTGGAAGTATTTGCGACTCTGACCATTGGGTAGCGGGGATAG
>JAPLCS010000269.1 GCA_026392145.1 Fimbriimonadales bacterium
ATAACACGATCCCAGGCAGCTTGATCCAGCTCAATGTTTCGACTCTGCAATCTTGTCTGAGCGTGGCCACTGAGTTTGAGCCTTTCCCCAAGAATTGCTCCAAACTCACCAGGAACTGGAACTTTAGCTGGCGAAACGGGAGCAACAGGTTGAGTCCCCACCAACTCAGATATCTTTGTATTTTGAATTCGCTCCCTCTAATTTCCTTTCAATTATTCACCCAAGCTGATAATTCCGCTTGGAGAAATGGTTGTCAACTTTCCGTCACTTCCCTTGACGCTAATCACAATGTTACCGCCTTGAGCTGCCACTGTCGAAACTCTTCCTTCCACAGTCTTACCGTCCGGAGTAGTTGCCTTGATTGACTTACCAATTGCATACGCATACTCGTTCGGGTTAGCACGTGGCACAACACTCTGTATTGCATCAATGTTTACATCCACTAGGCCACCATTGGGTTCTTGGATGGAAATATTGTACTTACCATTGATGATGGATAACTTAGATACTACACCAGTTACTACAGGAGAGAGACTCGGGTCACTAACAAAGTTAGGTCGAACTGCAGTAACAGTCTTACCCATGAGTGATTGAGCTTGTTCAACTCGTGCTTGATTATTGAGAGTATCAATACCCTGAACTTGTCCGAGTTGTGCCATCTGCGCAAAGTAGTCTCGATCATTCATAGGTTCGAGAGGATTCTGATTTGCCAACTGAACAGTGAGTAGACGCATAAAAGCGTCCATATCAAGTTCCGACTTCTTAGGCGTTGCTTTTGGAACCACAAAAGGGTCGGTAAGCGTGTTTTGATTGCTAACTGCTGGTGTCATATTGCGATATCCAATTTAGTGGTAGAGAACCGATTCCATGCCGAAGCCGTTGATTCAGGCATGGAAGGATTCAGTTGAGGAAGTGAGTAGGTGATAAAAGGTTGTTGTTTGGCATCCTGACGATTATGTCCGCCCGAGTGCGAATGCTGGTAAGTCGAATTGTTCAATGCTGATGAATCAGATGTTTCTTGAACTGAGATCTGGATTTGGTTAATACCTCGAGCTTGCAATCGAGCCGCCAGTTCATTTCGGGAGTGATCTAACGCTTCCCTAAGAGGTTGGTTAGAAGCTTCAAGATTTGCACTAAGGCCATTAATACTCTTTTGAATCTCAATCACAACTGTGCCTAATTGTTCGGGTTCCAAACGAATGTTCACAGCCTCTCTTGAGTGCATCAAATTGAGTCGATCAATATTTTTGAGTACCTGTTGAACAGCTTCAGCTCGCTCCCGACTGGTGAGTGCGCGGCTATTATTCAAAGCATTCACAGCAGAATCGGTCTTTCCATCATTAGTGATTCTGTTACCATTTTCAGCGGTGCCGTTGCCAAGCCCACTTTGACTGGATGAATTCCCTTGTTGTTGCGAATCAGAACTTAAATCAGTCTCGCCGCCTTCATTGCCATCAACTGCACTAAGACCTGAATCAACTCCCACTGCATTACCTGTTGATTCTTCATCTGCAACTCTTTGCTCGTTTGATATCACCGGCTGGATTCCTATGTTTTCACTGGATATCGGCAGCAGTTCACTTGAGACATTTTGCTCGGCATCCATATCAAGCCGAACGTTTGAAACTGCGGCTGAAACTGCTTCAAGTTCTGCGCCATGGTTCAGGCTGGATTCCACAAGAGTTAACTTACTCTGTTGGGTCGAAGGATGAGAAAGGGATTTAGAAACTTGTGAGGGGTTCAGTCCAAGCTGATGAGCAAAATCCTCAACGGTGCCTGTCGTTTGCAATTCCGCTGCCTTGCCTAAATTGCTCTGAGACAACGCTTCCTGTCCAGGCACTCCAGCACTTGACAGACTAAAATTGATCGAACTTGATGTAAGAGCTTCTTTACTGTTTGTCGCCGAAGATACTTCTTGCGAAGGAGCGATAGCAACTCCGCTGTTAGTTGCAATCAGAGCAGACAACTGCGATTGCACAAGAAGCTCAGCTTCTGTGTCGTTTACGGAGTCCAGATTCTGTAGAGGAGCATTCGGCTCACTTTCTACCACTTCTCCGTTTGTCTCGCCACTATGTGATTGCTTTTCCATCAGCTTGGCAAATTCTTTACCTTCCTGACTTTTACTGCGCTCACCTGGTGGTCCGACCGCTATTTTGGGAGGCTCTGCGGTTGCAGTTCCTCCGCCAAGTAACAGGCGTAGGTCCATTGATACATTTGGATAGTCGGCAACCCTAGTATTTTCTTCAGGGTCTACGTAAAATTTAGCGACTAAAAGGTTCTTTTTAGATTCAATCTGCCATACTATGTGGTGTGCAATCTTCTCTTACGGTCGAAAAAGTGAACACACTTCTTTTCGACGTAGATGGGACTTTGATGGATAGCATCGAAATGGTCATAGCCGGACTCGGCGATGCCTTCGAAAAATACGGTAGCTACCGCCCCACCCGAAGTGAAATTGCAGCCCAAATTGGGAAGCCCTTGACTGATCAAATGTTCTTGTTCGGTTGTTCGCCAGAAAATGACGAAGAGCTAGAAGAAATGATTAGTTACACACTAACAAGGTACGAAGCCCATGCGCATCTAGAATCAGAATTCAATGATGCAGTGGAGGCTCTTATCCTTGCAAAGGAAAAGGGGTTAAAAATCGCTTTAATCACCAGTCGCAATCATGTTGAACTTGATGCACTGAAACGTCATTTCCGTGCCTGGGACTCAGTAGATTTAGCCATTTGTGCCTCTGATGTCACCTCGCCCAAACCAGCACCAGAAAGTATTTTTATAGCACTCGAAAAACTCGGCGAAAAGCCAGAGAACGCCGTGATGATTGGAGATTCCACCTTCGATCTTCGCTGCGGAAACAGCGCAGGTGTCCGTACAGCAGCTTGTTTGTACGGTGCAGGAAAGGCAAATCACCTTCTTGCCGAAGCGCCCAGTTACGTTTTAGACACTCCTGCCGACCTTTTGGAATGGGTCCACAACCTTATTGAGCAACGTGAAAATGCCACGGAAGAAAATCACACCCACTGAAACGAATTCAGAAACAATCGACATCACACTTGCGAAAGCAGCAACAACTCCGAAGTCCAGACTTTCGAGCAAAAAGCCCAGGAAAGTAGAAGATCCAACAGAAGATCGTTCAACCAATGAACTTGATGTTGACTTGGCTTTATCATTCAGAAGTAGAGAGAAAAAACCGGTCTCAGACGCTCCAGCGTCACCTCCAGCTAGTCCTAATAGCGCTGAAAACGCAGAGGCAAAGCCTAGAAAGCGATTGGGCCAGAGAGCTACTGTGTCTGCAAATGAAACTACTAAGCCATCCAAGACCCCACGTTTGGGTTCAGAGAAAGTCGTGCTCACTGAGGACGATGCTGAAATAGTTGCAATGTTCAGAAGTAGGGACGAAGCGTCAACCGTTTCCACCCCTCAACCTCCAAGTGAACAACGCCAACCAAAACGAAACGAAAGGCAACCTCGAGCTGATAGAAATCAATCGAATCGCCGAATCGAAAGAAGCGACGAAGAGGATTTAACGACCGAAGAATCAGATTCAAATCAAGGAACACAACGAGGCGAAAGCTTTGAACTAGTCGAATTTGAACCAACAGAAGTTTTTGACCTAGAAGAGGATGGTGCAGTGGTTACAGTACAAATGCGCACCAAAGTGGAAAACCGAACACTTTCAAAATCATTTGCACATAGAGAAAATTCACGGGGAGAAAATTCACGTGGCAGAAGAGAGAGAAGAAATTCATCTGACGATTCCCAAACTTCTGGAACTCAAATTTCGATTCGTGAACCGAAACAAGAAAAAGCGGTCGAGAAGGTTATTATTCCGCCTCGAGCCCTCATCGAAATTCCAGCAGACGCTCCACAAATCGTTGACAGAAATGGAGTGCCGACTCTTGTCAGAGATACACATGTTCTTCCGAACTTCTGGTTCTACGGCGACGTAAGTTCCAATTCGCAAGTTGAAACCGTGCTCGACGAAATTCGACAGGCATCTGAATCTGGCGTCCACGTTTTCGTGCTCGGCCTCACCGCGGTATGCGAAGACAAGCACATGATCAGCCTAGCTTCCAATGCACTCTCAGTGCTTGACAGGGTAGTGGCTTTAGATAAAAGTGCTCAAATCATTTTTAGGCTTGACCTAGTCGCGAACAAAGGTTGGGAACTTGACCATACAGATGCAGTCTATCGAACCGAAACTAACGATCTTGCCGAACCAAGCATCTCCTCGGATAGTTACTGGAAAATGGTGGAAGCAAGCCTTATCACCTTCACTGGCAAACTTCTCTCAGGACAGAACTCAAAGAACCTCCTCGGAATCGAGTTTGATAAAGAGTCATGGGTGATTCCTGCATCTCAGTCTTTTGATATTTCACTCGCCTCTAAAGCAAAGTTCAAGGAATGGGTGGGCGACCGATACCAATCAGATGAAGTGCTACTAAGGGCCTCCTGGTTTGATGGAACCGTCTCCTTCGATTCCGTAAGAATCCCCGAAATTGAACGAAAGAAGAATGAAAACCGAATGGTTCGACTCGACAGAAAAGAGCGTTCCATTGCTGATTACCATCTTTTCTTGAGCGATCAAACAATGCTCAGAATCGGAGATCTGGCGTATGCCATTAAAGAAGCTTCCGGAGGGCGACTACTCGTTGGCACACGCTACGGAGTGTCTCTCAATAATGTTCTGCCATCAAGCGGCCAACTTGCTCTCGGCAAACTCC
Organism: Fimbriimonadales bacterium; assembly: GCA_026392145.1. Taxonomy (GTDB): domain Bacteria; phylum Armatimonadota; class Fimbriimonadia; order Fimbriimonadales; family Fimbriimonadaceae; genus Fimbriimonas. The sequence goes on from JAPLCS010000269.1 coordinate 4,728, forward strand.
TTCGAACTCCAGAAATTGACTTTGTAACTGCCCCTCCAAGCTACAAAGATAGGCAGCCAAACGGGGTTGCGAGTGCAGCAACACCAATCGATAGCTTTGCACTCAATGGGAAGTTGTTTGTTTCTTTGGAAGACTATAAAACTTCCCTCTCGAATCGACCGGAGCCGGACCAAAACAATCCCGTCATTCGTACACCTCAAGCACTAGAGGGTGTTCATTTCCGAGCCTTCGGTTCGGCAATCGCGCACCGTACAGGTATTACGTGGAGCGACCAATGGGGCAATGGTTGGCTCACCGCGGCTTCTGTCTGGCAACGGGCTAAGTCAATTACCGAAAGCATGGTCAGAGCCATGGCCGCCAAACAAAGTGACCCAGATGTAGCTGTGTTCATTGATGAGCGTGCCATGGGGTTACTCGTAGGCACTAAATCATTTGAAAAGCTAGTTGCCGATGTCCAAGAGTCACTCGGAAGGGCCGGGCTCAGTTATGGTATCTACCTCCTGAGCGATCTCACTCACCGAGAAAAGTTCCCCGAATGCAAAGTACATATCTTTCTCAATGCGTGGGATATTCGGCAGGAGCTCCGAAGCGCCATTAAGCAGCGCCTGCACAAAGGCAATAAAGTGCTGTTCTGGTGCTACACCGCGGGTCTATTCGATTCCGGAAGAGAGAGTCTGGAGAGAGCTCGTGAAGTAACAGGAATTGCAATTAAGCCTCAACCAATTTTCAGTAAAGCTGGAACCTCAATTCTTGACCGACGCAATCCGCTTTCTCAAGCCTTTCCTTCCGGTGTAATCGAAGCAGACCAACAGTTAGAGCCAACTTACTTCGCTATTCCAGAAGATGGAACGTTGCTGGGTGAATACACACAAACAGGCCTACCAAGTTTCGTAGTGAGAGAAGTCCAAGGTGAAGAAAAGGGGGAAGTATGGACTAGCGTTTTTCTTGGAGAACCGACCTTCAATACTGAACTCCTTCGAGCCATGGCGCTCAAGGCAGGCGCACACGTTTGGGCTTTCCAAGACGATGTAGTCCAAGTGAGAGCTCCATTCTTGACCATTCACTGCAAAGGTGATGGACAACGAACCATCGCCCTCCCAGGCAAATGGAGTGCATTCAATCTTCAAACCAAGGAATGGGCGGTCGTAGATTCAACTCACCTAAAATTCGCTTCGGCTGACGGGGTAACTCACACCTTCCTCGTTGGACAAACAGATGAATTGCGACGAATTCTCGAAGCAGATCCTAAAGCATTGTTGAGGATGACTGAGCTACCTACCAGAGAGTCAAACATCCGAATTGACATTAGCAACTTTGATGTTCCGATCATGAGAATGGACGAGTGGGCAAGCGATCAAGACATCGAAGATTCGGTTGACGATTGGTACTTCAAGCAACCTGACGATGATTACGAAGAAGATGCTTCCCTAGCACCAGGAGCCATCCAACACACATCAACGGGTAGAAGACGGCGTGACAGAGACAAGAATCGACGCGGTAAACGAAAGGAAACCTTGGCAGAACAGGTGGACTTTGAACCAACAGGTGCCGAACGGGTTCAAGAAAAGGGTGACGTAGGACTTGACATCCTCTTCAGGAAACGAGACTAATGGGACACAAATTTGGCCATGTGGCAGTTCTTGGAAAGCCTAATGTTGGCAAAAGCACCCTAATCAATGCGCTTGTCGGTCAAAAGGTGAGCATCGTCAGTAGCAAGCCTCAAACCACGAGGAAAAGGGTGATGGGAATCCTCACCAGTGATGATTACCAAATTGCCTTTATTGACACTCCAGGTATTCACGAGCCGCATAATCGTCTTCAGCGTTCGATGGTCGAACAAGCAAGAGGGGCAATTGACGGCATCGACGCAATACTCGTTGTGGTGGATGGATCGAGAGTGTTCGATGAGATGGACGAGTCGATTGCAAAAATGGTGAGAGCAACCAATGGTGTGCCCATCATCCTTTGTATGAATAAGATGGACTATCTCAAAGCAGAACACGTCATACCAAACACAGAGGACTACTGCCGAATTTTCGGAACCGAAGACTACATGCTCACCACAGCAACAGGAAAAGTCAATTTGGATCGCCTCCTAGACATCATTGTCGCCAAACTTCCAGAAAGAGCTCCATTCTATCCGGAGGATGAATTCACAGACCAGTCAGCTCGATTCCTCGCAGCAGAAAACATCCGCAAAAAGATTCTTATCAAAACCAGACAAGAAATCCCCCACGCAACTGCGGTCGTGATTGAAGGATGGGAAGAACGAAAAGATGGCCTCGCACACATCAGCGCCACTATCATCGTTGACAAAGGTAGCCAACGCGGAATTCTCATTGGCAAGCAAGGTTCCTTCCTCAAAGAAATTGGCTCCGAAGCCAGAGTGGAAATTGAAGAGTTCCTCGGTCAGCGCGTATTTTTAGAACTCCATATTCGAGTGCAAGAAGGATGGAGACAGAACTTGAGAATCCTTCACGAACTGGA
>JAPLCS010000176.1 GCA_026392145.1 Fimbriimonadales bacterium
TTTCCCACACTTCTGAGAAATGTCCCGCAGTCAGTACACAGACTTTACCTTTGCCGTAGGAGTGTGTCCAGCCTGCAGGTTGGGAGCCGTGGGTGGAGAATGAAGAGAGGTAGCAGTTTACGGTGTCATCGATTTCAACAAAATAGTGCTCATCGTGGACGGTGAATGAATTGAAGCCACCTGTGAGATTGCTCTGGGACTCGGCACTGTATATAACTTCGCATGCGTCGGGATGTTGGTCGAAGTAGCCGCCGGTTATGGAGCGAATTGATACGGTTTCTCGGTAGCCTGCCGAACCTGCGTGGATGATGAAACATCCTTTACCACTGGTCACAAAGTCACTGATGGCTCCATCGGTGTCGTCGTCCACCCAGGGAGTTGAATCGGTTGGCGAGGTGACGTTAAGTTTGGCGATGATGAGAGCGTCGAAGTGATAAGGAATCGAATGGATGTTACCGTTCGGAGCTTGCTCAAAATCGCATTCGGGCACTGCAGAGCGAAGTCCTTGTAGTACTGGTTCGGCGGGATGGTATTGGTCGCCACAGAGTACAAGGATTCGCTTTGCCATAGGTTAGGTTCTAGATTTGTTTATTGGCCCAGTCCTGAGCTCGGAATAGCTCACCGGTGGGGCCACCGAGGTCAGTTCGAAGCCAGCCTGGATCGAGAAGATTGACAAGGACACCCTTATCTTTGAGTCGGCCCGCGATGTCTTTGACGTACTTATCTACCGCTGCCTTTGAAATGGCATAGGCGATGAGTTCGGGTTGATCCGCAATACCAGAGGTCACGTTGATGATTCGACCCCAGCCTCTTTCGACCATTCCTGGAATGAGCGTGTGGCAGATTTTTACGAGGGCAATGACGTTGACTTCGAAGCTGACTCGAAAATCGTCGGACGGAACTACGGGCCATTTGTCGCGGTAAGCGGTCATGATGGCGGCGTTGTTGTAGACGATATCGATGGCGGGACCGTCACTCAGAAGTGAGGCAAGCATGGCATCAACCTGGGTTTCGTCGGAGAGTTCTGCGGCAACCTGTTTGACTTGGACGCCTTTTGCGGTTAGTTCTTCGGCGAGGGTGGCGGTGTGTGCCGAATCTCGACTGTGGAGGATGACGTTACAACCGTAGTCGGCGAGTCCTAAGCTCACTTGTCGTCCTATTCCTCTACTGGCGCCCGTTACGAGTGCCCATTTTCCTTTAATGTCAGCTTTATTCATTCATTACTCCCTACATTAGACCTAAGTTTGTAGTTCTTTTGTCTATTGTTGAAATTTTTCGGTTCTTTGTTAAGAGATTTAACGGAATTGCTCGATTTGTTAGTCTCTTGTTTTTTATGTGTCAGTGCTTCTTTTACATACACACCCCAGTAAGGGGTTGGTGAGTAGTCCCATCCGTTTAAGAGGCATGGGTTGGCACTTGGATGGAAGCTCCAGGCGGTCCAACTTAGTTGGTGTTTGTTAATGTAATTGATTACTTCTGGAGCCCAACTTTCGGTGTATACATTTTCGTGTGGTGGATCACCTTCTTTCCAAGGTTTTGTACCTACTTCTCCTACAAAGACGGGGTGTTTGAGAGTGACGGGAGTGACATTTGTGTCCCACTCTTTCTTCCATGGATAGATGTGGGTGCCGTACATGATTCCATTGCCAGTTGAGTCTTTGAGTGCGTAGCCGTTTAGGATGCCGCGTAGGTCATATCCCCAATCTAGTCCGCCGGCAATGACGATGTTTTTGGCGCCAGTTGATCGGACGGTATCGAGGAGTTTTTGCATTCCTGGTGTGTGGTACTTGAGAAATAGTCCCCTGGATGGGTCGCCGTTTCTTTCTTCGATATTGCCGCCGTTTTTCCAGATTTCCCAAGTCACATCATGGGGTTCGTTATAGAGGTCAAATAGTACGGCTGGATTGTTGGCATATCGTTTAGCAAAATCTTTCCAGAAGATGACGCTGTTATCGTCTGGCATTGCGTGCTGTCCGACGTATTGATTCCAGACGCCTCCATCGGACCAGTGAAGGTCTAGGAGGACGTAGGCATTTTTGTCAGAGATTGTTTTTACGACTAAGTCGACCAATTTGCGGTAGGCCGCACCTTTGTCGGCGGCTTGTTTGCCTTGGTAATAGCCGTACCAAAGGTCTTGGGTGAGGGGAATGCGGATGATTTTTGCGTTCCACTCACCGAGAGCCACCTTCATTGATTTTTGAAGGTGGTCACCTTCGGGATTAAAGTCAAGGCTGGGGATGTTAACGCCTTGGAGTCTGACAGTTTTGCCTTTGAGGGTTTCCAGATGATTGCCTACAACCTTTAGGGCTGGAG
>JAPLCS010000209.1 GCA_026392145.1 Fimbriimonadales bacterium
CGGTCAAATCGCACCCGCAATATGCTTCCAAATTCATTGAGTTTGGAGTCAATAATCGTAGCAATTCGTTGCTCACCATTTCCCAAATCAACTTCAAGGGTCTTCCCTTCTTTCTGAAAGCCGTTTATCTTAATTCGAGCCCCATCAGCAGAAATGTCCATCAACTCGGCCTTAAATCCACCAATGTGAATATCAAAAGGCAAATCAACACGGCGAATACTATCTCGTCGATCACTCAATTTAGGCGATTCAGGAGCTTTAATGGTTAATGACCCCTGATCGGCATCCCGAGCAATCACCACGGACTTAAAGATAAGTAGCCCGCCGCGAGCCACCACTTCACAAACGACCTCAGTACCAAGATTGATGGGAACAAAACTATCGCGCTGCAATGGTGCAGCAAATATCCACTCGGTATCGTTGAACTCCAAAAGACGGGAACGATACAAATTGGTCGGCGTCTTGAACCGAACTCTTGCATTCTCAAGAGGTCGATAACCTAACTGGTGGGTTTTGCGCGCCGGTAACAAAACAATATAAGTAACGGCATAGGCAAGGCAAAAAACAAGGGAGAAACTACCCAGAAGCTCGAGAAACGCCTGCATTTTGGACCTCTGACTGAAAGGCCGCCTTGGCACTCTGAAGGGTTTTCACCATTTCACCGAAGTCTATCCGCGCATCCACGAGCGCTTCTTTATCCTTCTTTGCCACAAACTGCTTGAGTTCAGTCATAGATTGAACAAGCAAGTTTAGTGCCAAAACTCGTAATCCATGAGACTTCTGAAATCGCAGGTTCACGGCATTCTCACCCAACAAAACTAAACAGGCATTCGCCAGCCGTTCCTGAGCCTCTATTCCCTCAATTGCCGCCTCAGAATCCTTAGGCAAAACCGCTTGCTGAATCAAAGCTTCGATGGTTTTTGCCTCGGTGTCAAACGCGCTATCGAAAATCGAAAGCAAGCGACCGTACTGCTGACCATAACCAGTAGGGTCCTCTTTAGTTAACTTTTCAAGATCCAGTTTCACACCATCTTCAGATCCCAACAAAGCACGGCACAAGCAACGGAGCGACATAATTTCAGTCGTTGAGCCAGACTTCAATGCCACTTCAAGGTGGGAAAGGGCCTTTCCTGGGTCAGCTTCCCGCAACCGCAAATCAGCAGCTAACACCCTCGCCTCCACCAATCCAGGATTCACCGCCAACAATTCATTAACAATCGTCGAGGCCTCAGTAACTCTGCCACTCTCAATCATGATCTTGGCAGCAAGAGTGGAAAGAGACGCATCATTGAGCGCCTGCCCAGCAAGTAGCGTCGCCTCAATTGCCTCAGTAGACTTCCCTCTCGATTGCAAAAACTCAATAAGGGCCTTGCGACGCTCAGAGTCCTTCGGTGCGGCATCCACAGCATCTCGCAAAAGCATCTCCGCAGCTCGATGCCGGCCACCTGAAATATAGGTCTTCACCTGCTCTTGAATGGCAGCAAAGTCATTCAAGGTTGCGTCATCGTCAACATTATCTGGGATGACCGGCGCCTGCCCTTTACCGGCTGGTTCCGGCTGAACCTTCTTGTTCTTCGGCAACTCCTTCAATGGGCCGTCAGCAATCTTGAGCGCCAGCGAAGAAGTAATGGTTCTAATCGTTTGATAACTCGACTGATTTTGAACCCCACCAATCTCAATAACCTCCGTATCAGTCCAAATCTGCTTACCGTTCTTAAAAAGTGTCGCTGAAAACTTGAGCGCATTGCGGCCGCCAACACTCTTTTGCATCTGCACAACTTCTGGAGCCACGGTTAAAACGTAAGGACATCCCAGAGTCTTAGCCGACTTTTGAACTTCGCCCAACGAGTAAAACTCTCCCAATTTAGGAAGTTTGCCAGCAAAAACCGCCTCTCTAAAGATTGGGTCCTGGAGTTCATAGGTCACAGAACGAACTTGTCCGATGGCATCAAGTTCCTCCGCCATTGCACTCATCGCATCAGTAATCATCACCTTCTGAGTCGAGGGGTGAGCGACCAAACAAAGTGGCAACACTCGACCAGAAGCCGCCTCACTTCCTTGCTTAGCTGCCTGAGAAGTAAGAAATGATTCCGTTGAAGAAACAGTTCGCGAACTCGTAATCGCTAAAAGAAGTGTAAAAGGTGTTATAGGCATTATCGTAACGTAAAGTCAAAGTCGTTGGTGCAAACGTTAATTCGATTTCAAACTCTTCAGAGCCTGCTTGCAACTATTCAATCCCGCTTGAATAGTTGACTTATCACCTTTTCCAGAGCTTAACTCCTTCTCATAAGCAGAAACGGCTTTCTCAAAAGCATTAATGGCTTCACTCTTTTTCCCGGAGCGCATTAACGACTGACCAGCACGTTGAAACGTCTTGCCAGAGGCACCCGAGGATTGAGCTGCTTGCTGAAACGCCTTTGAAGCCCCATCAGGATCTCCGCCCTGCATCCGTATCGAACCCGCATTTTCCAACGCCTTCCGACCTTGGTTATCACTTGTGCCGCCCATCACTTCGATATTGATTTCCCCCGGACCATCCACTCGCTTCGTATTGGGGCTCGGGCTTGGATCTGGATCACTCCCACCAGAAGTTCTCACCGGACGAGTCAAAGTCCCACCGCCAGGTTCAACAGGGGGGATAGAAGTTATTTGCCTACCACTTGGATTGGTGGTATCAGAATTATTCGACGAACTTCTAATCGGTCGATCACCGCCAGTTCCGCCATTGTAGTTGTTCTCCATGTTCCGTCGAATCGGCCCACTCAAAGAATCCCCACTCGAAGAATCTCCACTGTTCGACGCAACAGGCGGAAAGTTCTGATTACCCGCCGAGTTTCCTCCCACAGGCTGAACATCATCCGGAGCTAGAGAACCAGCGCCTGGCTCACCAGTCGGATTGGGAACCGTCTTGCCCATCATGTCCGCACCAGTGGCACCAAATCGTGAATCATTCTGGACCACATTGCCGCTTCCCGAAGTATTTACTTGAGTGGACTTAGATCCACTCGCCATTCGATAAACTCCAAACGACACAGCCGCAACCAACAAGCACGCGGCAATGGACATGATAACCGCAGTCTTCTTGTCCGGCTCAGCAGGTAACGCCTGGCGCTGAGCAAAAGCATTTCTGAGTTGGTTGAGCTTTATCTTATCAAGCGTCGAATCAGGATTCAGTGCAACTACCGTCTCAAAGGAATCAAGTGCTTCGGCGTACTGAGCCCTTCGCTCATGAACCATGCCTTTCAGCGCATACGCTTCGGCATAAGATGGGTTCGTCAGAATCGCATGCTCAGCTATAGCCATTGCTTCATCTGAATTCCCATTCTGGAAGGATTCCATTCCCTGGGTAACAAGTTCTTTCAACTTCGCTTGCTCTCCCGCAATCAAATCAGTCGGAAGAGTTTCTCCACACTTGCGGCAGAACAAGCTATCAAGTGTGTTGTTAATCGAACATTTAGGACAGGAAACCATAAAAATTTCTTTTTTTACCGAACTCGCAGGTTCGATACGCTTCAACTTAGTTTACAGCAATATCTCAACGATGTGTACCACGCTTTAACTCTTGCCTGTACACTTCACCGAGCCCAACATAAGGGTAGACGTTGAACGCCCTATGTAGTTTCCTCAGAGCCTGAGTAAATATCCTTTGAGCCCCCTGCTTGGTGTGTTGAAAGTATTGACCGATTTCATCAAAGGTGTAGCCAGAAGCGCGCATATTCACCACCTGACACTGGCGATGAGTTAACCTGGCGCGCTTGTAAATTTCCTTGAGTTCTCGGTGCTTCAAAAAGTTAAACTCCTTCACCAAATAGTGCGGAGACTGAAAGCGCATCCCCATTTCACTGGCTCGCGCATTCGAAATTTTCAACTTCCTTTCAAAGTGAGGCTCTCGATAAAAAGGGCTTTCCCGTTCCCTTGGAAAGTGGGAAAGCAAATGGGCGATCTGTTCATCGGTTTCAAACGAATATCGATTCATAGTTACTACCTCTCTAATAGTAGACAGATATATACTATTTTTATCAACTCCGAAGAACGTCAACCATCAAAATTTCAAGTAAAGTATCTCCATGTCGGCGGCAAAGGCGGTCAAATCTACAGCGTGGATTCTAGTAGCGATTGGAGTGGGAATAGTTACGGGCTATTTATTCGGAAAATCCTGTGCCCCTCTTGGAAATCTCGGAAAGTTTTACATCCAACTAATAAAAGCATTCGCAGCACCACTCCTGTTCTTTGCCGTCATTGATGCCATTGTAACTTCCGAAATTAAGTTCAAAAATGCGTCTCGATTCCTGGGTGTCGTAACTATAAACACAATTATCGCGGCCACTATCGGCATCGGCCTTGCTAACCTGTTTCAACCTGGAAGGCACTTAACCATGTCCGCATCAAACGTGGACCCCAACGGAATCCTTTCTCAAGCAA